>JAJFTK010000053.1 GCA_021372945.1 Planctomycetaceae bacterium
CGAGTCTATGAAGGATATGATCACTTAAGACAGGCCGCCAGTGATGCATGGCACAAAGTGTGCCTGAACCCCGAAAAAATCAAATCCATTTGCCGAGCCAAATATGTCGAACGCGCATTTATTTAGGGGGATTGGTATAAAACACACAGGGCGTCCGCAAGACGCCCTGTTTTTTTTATATTCACTCACAGACTATTGTCTAGGGGGCAAGGAACGTATCGCGTGTGTCGCTGGGAGTTTCACGGCCGGTGTAGCTGTCCACGCCATTGATCGTGAAAATGTCATCGCCGTTGACAAGCCGCGTGCGGACGAACTGCACGCTGCCATCTGTGAACAGGATATTTTGGCCGCGGCTTGCATGATTGCCGCTCATCATCTGACGCAGTTGTTCGTTCAAAAGGACCTTCTCAAACTCATTGAGTTTCAAATAGATATTCTGCTGGCAGGGGATCTTTTCAAACACAGGATTTAGATCACCGGCAAGCACTTTGCGGCTTTCTCCGGGACGGAAGGTCCCTTCGTTGCAGATCACGAAACTGTAGGAAACGTTGCACCGTGATGGAAAATCCTGGAGCTGCGCTAATTGTTCTTTTGTCAATTGTACAGGCACGGCGCCATTGCGGCCCTTACAGACAAACGCCTCGGCAGGCACATAGCCCTGTTTCACTAATTGCCAAACATAACGCGTGTTGGATTGCGTTTCGGGACCATCATATCCGATCTTCCACCAAGGCGCGCCATCCTTGATCTTCATTTGCGAAACATCATTGCCCTGGTCGTTCATCATGCCGGCAAACGCCGCGCCGACCTGTCCGAGATTGCGGCTGCAGGCGACCTGGCGGCTGTGCTGGCGCATCAGGCTAAAGGATGGAAACAACATCCCCGAGACGATCAGTATGGCAGCGGCCGCCGCGAACGCTTCAAACATGGGGCGGAAATAGCGCGTGCGCAGAAGGTCTAAACGTCCCTTTGCCGCAATGGGCTCGGGCTTAAATTCCTGCTCCTTTTTAAGCAGTTCCGTGATATTCGTATTGGGCGTGTCGGTCAGCGCCGCCTGCCTCAGGCGTGCCAGCGTTAATTCCACGAGATTATCGGGGCATGGTTCATAGGATTGGCCCAGGGTTTCAGTCAGGGTGTCTTCCAGACGTGAATAAAGCTCGGCGGCCCCCGGGTTTGAGGCAATCAGATCGCGACCCTCATCAATGTCCTTTTGTTCGCCGCAGCGAAAATAGAAATCAAGAATGAGTTGCTGCTGTTCCGGACTTAGTTTGTTCATAGCTGATCAGTTCCGCGATTGGCTGATTTCCATTTCTTCATAAAGTGCACCACCGCTGTGTGGAGCCGGCTTTTAACCGTGCCTATAGGAATACTAAGTATTTCAGCCATTTGTTTGTAAGAAAATTGTTCAAAGTAGGCTAAAATAAGAATTCCCCTTAGGTTTTCGGGCATTTCGGCTATGACTTGCCTGACACGGTTGGCGGTTTCGTCCCTGGAAACCTCGTCATCCGGCGTGACCTCATAGGATTTAAGGATGTTGACGACCTCATCTATCGACACATCGCCGGCATCCGCAAGAGTACCCATGCTCAAGGTGGCCTGCCGCTGCATCTTTCTTAATGCGTCTTTGGCCTTGTTTGCCGCGATCGTGAACAGCCAGGGACGAAGAGGACGATCGACATCAAAACTGTCCTGGCTGGTGTAGAGCTGTAAAAAGGTTTCCTGGAAAACGTCTTCGACGAGGTCCTGCTGGGTTACAAACCGCCTTAAAAAGGCATATAAAGAGTTCTTGTACCGGTCAACAAGCTCCCGAAATGCCCATTCTTCGCCTTTGCGGTACTGTTCCAGCAGTTGGGCGTCAGTGTAGGTTTGAACAGATTTTACCGGTTCAGTTGCCATCTAATAATTTGCATCAGCTTTAGTCAAAACATTATAAAACATTGGGGGTATATTTTGAATCTTAAAAGTACAAAAACTTTACGTCAAGCCGTTTTTTTACCTAAATTGTTTGGTGCAGAAGACTTCCAAAAAGGATGCAAAGGGATGAGGAAAAACCGCGATTGAAACCACATCAACAAACAGGTATCCGCTCCGGAAAAGAGCGGATACCTTGCCAAATACAGTCAATAAGCCATTGTCCCTTGTTTTGGGGCGATATTTGGAATGCCCGGTTTATAGACGATTTCCACGCTTGAAGCCTGCAATCCCTTGACCCCTTCTTCAACGCTGAAACGCACGCCGGTACCCAATTGAAGATCGTCGAATTCATTATGCAGTACACTATTGCGGTGAAAATAGACGTCTTGCTGAGTGTCAACGGTCTTTATAAAACCGTAGTCCTGTTCTGGAAACAGGCTATTGACGATCCCCATGACCTGCTGCTGCGGGTGGAACTTAATACTCCCTCTCTGCTTTTGGACTAACCCTTTGAGAATGCGTTCCGCCTTGCGAAACGTTTTGATTATGACCACGTTTAATGGGTCATGCATGTCGCCTTTACTGGAAGCCTGCTGGACAACCAGCTCGTGCGCGGGCGGGATCTTCATATCGATCCTTACCCTGTACGGGCTGCCGACTTCCTGATGATGCTGGGGATGTTCAATGATGACTCGACAACTGATCAGATAACCGCAAAACCTTTCTAATTTTGCTATCTTTCTTTGGATCAGTGCTTCCAGTTCGGGGGTTTTTACGGTGTCCTTGAAAGAAACGGTGGTAGGTCCCTGCATGGTGTCAATCTCCCTTTTAAGTTTTAGTCAAGCCGGCGATTTGCGCCTGCCGGCATTCACTCAAACGCTGTTTATATTACGCTTTCCACTTAGAAGGGTTTAGGGGCCAACGCGCATTTGCGGCTTTATTATTGCCTAACCGGAGAGTAATCCGGCGGGCTATTTACCGGCAGCTTCCTGGGCCTTTTCTTTATAGAATGCCTGCACTACATAGAAGGCATCCTTGCGCTGTCCGCGATTGGAGATAAGACCTTTACGGTTGTAATAGTCCTGGATGCCGGCAAGCGGCCGCCGCGGCGAGGGGAAGTCCTTGAGGATCCACGGCGTGGTGCCGCGCAGGAAATCGATCTTATCCAGCATCTGCAATTGACAGCGATAGAGTTCAACAAGGTACTCTTCCGAGAAGCGGGTTTCCTTGTCGGCATGATACCCCTGCAAGGCGCCGCCGCCGAATTCGCTCATGATCAGGGGTTTTTCGTACTTCGTTTCCCACGTGTAGTTTTGGCACTTCTGCGGCGTGCCGTCATACCAGCCCACGTATTCGTTGCAGCCCAGCACATCAAGGTATGCCGCCAGCGGGTCATCGATATGGATTACCGAATCGCGCGTCGTCTTTTCCATAGCCGCCGTCAGCAGACGGGTGTTGTCGAGCGACCGGGTTTTATCGATGAGCTTACGCAGGAAGGCCAGGCGCATTTCATTTACGGGGGTCTCATTTGCGACCGACCACAGAATGATAGAGGCACGATTCTTGTCGCGCGTGATCATTTCGGCCAATTGGTTTTCGGCGTTGCGATAGGTCTCTTCATTTCCAAATTCGATCGTCCAGTAAACGGGGATCTCGGACCAGACCAGGAGGCCCATTTCGTCGGCCGTGCGAATCATGGCTTCATTGTGCGGATAGTGAGCCAGGCGAACGAAGTTGCAGCCGAGTTCTTTGGCCCACGAGAGCAAGACGAGCGCATCATCTTTACCCGTGGCGCGGCCTGTGCCCAGCGGTGATTCTTCGTGAATGCATATACCGCGCAGGAAAATCGGTTTGCCGTTAAGCAGGATGTCATGGCCGGATGTCGTGATCGAGCGAAAACCGATGCGGTCGCTAAGGCGGTCCTCTCCGGCGGTGATGACAACATCATAAAGCTTTGGATTCTCCGGCGTCCATAACGCAAGCTTGCCATCGATGGTGAATTCGGCGCGGCCCGAGGCATCCGTTTTCACTTCCTGCTTGACCTTGGCCTCGGGGATCTCAATGCTGACGGTTTGCTCCAGCTCTGCGCCGTCCAATTGTACCCAGCCCGTCAGTCTCTCCATCGAGCCTTTTTCAAGCTGCAAAAAACTATCGCGAATGAATGTCGCGGGTGTTTCGATCAGCAGGACCCGCCGCGTCAGCCCGCCGTAGTTCCACCAGTCCGTGTTGACGGTCGGCACCGCCTCGCGGTAACGCTTGTTATCCACCTTGACGATCAGAAAGTTATCCTGTGCCCGGACCTTATCCGTGATCTCAAAGCAGAACGGTGTAAACCCGCCGGCATGTTGACCAAGCTTTTCACCATTTAGATAAACATGGGCTTCGTAGTTAGCCGCCCCGAAGTACACGAATATCCGCTTGCCTTCAGTTTTTGCGCAATCGAAGCTTCTTTTGTACCAGACCGTGCCCTCATAAAAGAGCAGATCATTGCGCTGCGAGTTCCAATCGCCCGGCACCTGAAGCGTCGGGCTCTTATCGAAATCATATTCCACCAGGTCCGACTTGTCTTTCGCCTTGGTATTCTTCATGTAACCGTTAGGGTTTTCCCGGTAGCGGTAATCGTAGAAGCCGATCTCATACGGATCGATGATGATATTCCACGAGCCGTTTAGACTGTATATCACGCGATGGTCAATATTGGTCGGCAGCGGCTCTGCGCTCAGCATGCCCGAAAGAATGAAAGTCGCTGCGTATAGAAATGAGCCTGTGAAAGTCAGCCAGCGTTTCATCGTTTCTCCTTTACAGTCGCACTGAAAGTGCAGTTTATCTTAGCCCAGGGCAACGCCCTGGGTATCCGCATCCAATCAACAACATGACCGCTCCGAAGGAGCAGCATATTAATCCCATAAATACCGCTCGTCATAGGCAATCTCGTGTTTCCGCAAAAACACGATCAGTTCTTCTTTGAAGGTCAGTTTGAAGTGATGCTCCTTTTGGCTGAGGATATATTCAAGTACCGCTCCCTTCTGTGAAAAACTTACACTAAACGCTCCATACCCGTTCTGCCAAGCGAATTTCTCATATTCGCTGCCTTTTGTCTTGATCCATCGGCTGCTATTACGTTTGATATCTTCGATGAAATCGGCCAGAGAAGTTGTTCTCGGCATCGACGTTAGAATATGCACATGGTCAGTTGTACCGTTTATTTTTACGGGCACGCCTTTGCTTCGTTTAATGGTATCCCCGATGTAGGCGTATAACTGGGATTCGATCGCAGTGTCGATAAACGGGTGACGTTCTTTGGTACTGAATACGATATGTATAAGAACCTGTGCCAACGACTGTGACATCGTATATTGCCCTTTCAGGGCGAATGAACGTACGGGACATTCATCTACCCAGGGCGTTGCCCTGGGCTAAGATATAGTGGCCCTTCGGGCCGAAACGCACCATCAACCCTTTTCCGGGTTTTTGAGTTCCTCGATCTTGGGCAGATCCTTGAGCGAGGCCAGGCCGAAGACATCGAGGAACTTTTTGGTGGTGCCGTAGAGCATGGGGCGGCCGAGAATCTCGGCGCGGCCGACGATCTTAACGAGTCCCTTGAACATCAGGCTTCGCAGGACCTCTCCTGCGGCGACGCCGCGAATGGCCTCGACGTCGGCGCGGATGATCGGCTGCTTGTAGGAGACAATCGCCAGCGTCTCCAGCGCCGCCGGCGAAAGCTTGTTATCCGAGCGCACCTTGATGAGCTTGCTGATCCACGGATTGTAGGCGGATAGCGTCATCATCTGAAAACCGCCGGAAATCTTCTCGATACGGAATGAATGATTGCTCTGGCGATACTTGCGGTTGAGCGATTTGATTGCCGCTTTGACGTCCTTGACCGAGCCCGCCTCGGCGATCTCAACCAGGCGCTTGGGGCTGAGCTGTTCGTCGCTGGCGAACAGCACCGCCTCGATCACAGTCTCGAGAGTCGCTTCGACTTCGGCCGGTTCCTCGACGTCCTCCGGTTCGTCGTCGGGCTCGTCATCCGGTTCATCCTCTGGGAGCGCGGGCGTCTCGCCCGCTTCTACACAGTGACCGGGGACTGTCGCGTTCCCATGGTTCTCATCCTCGGTCGCTTTAGCAGGATCTGGGTCTTCGGAAAACTCGACCGTTTCAACCAATCCTGGTGATTGCGAAGGGGTTTGCTGCGTATCTGCTGCTGCGCTGTCGCCGGGTTCGATCTTGGATTCATCAATACTCATTAATCAATATCCAGTTAAATGGGTCTTTGTCTTTGGCACTGATGCGTATTGTGACCTTGTCGAGCCGTTTTTTCAATGCTTTTGCCAGATTTTTCAGGGCGAAACGCTCGGAAACCGTGTGCGAAAGACAAATGCACGTCAGGCCCGCCTCCTGGGCCGCCAGAGCGACGTGGTGCTTGAGTTCGCCGGTGAGGTACAGATCGCAGCCGGCATCGATGACCGTATTGATGATCTTGCCGCAAGTACCGGCACAGACGGCGGCCTTGTGGATGGTGCGCTTATTGGGGCCGACGACTCCGGCGGCCCTTGCACCAGTGACTTTCCTGACATTCCGCAGAGCCTGCTTTACGGTCAGCGGCTCTTTGAGCGTGCCCATGCGGCCAAGGCCGAGCCGATTCTCAACGTCATGATGGTGGACGATATCGAACGCGGGCGTCTCATAAGGATGAGCCTTTCGCAGGGCCGCGATGGCAGCCGCGACCTTGTCCGCGGGTACGACCGTTTCGAGCCGGATCTCTTCGACTTTTTCGAACATCCCGACCCTGCCGATCGCGGGATTCGCTCCGGCCAGCGGTTTGAATGTGCCGGTGCCTTTAAGCTGGAAGCCGCAGTGGCTGTAGTTGCCGATCGCGCCCGCTCCGGCGGCATACAGTGCATCGGCGACCTTGTTGACGTCTTTGGGCGGTACGAAGGTGATGATCTTGTATTGCGGCCCCGCCGGGTCCGCCACGAAGTCCCCGATGGGCTGCGGGTTTTCGATACCCAGGATCTCCGCCAGCGCATCATTGACGCCGCCCGCGGCGGTATCCAGCGCCGTGTGAATGCAGAATACGCCAATTCCGGTGCGGATGAGTTCGTAGATGTGCCCCGCCGGGCCGTCCGCCGTGATCTTTTTGAGACCATCCCAGATGATCGGATGATACGCCAGGATCAAATCGGCCTTGAGTGATTTGGCCTCCTCGACGACCGCCTTCGTCGTATCGATCGTCAGCAGGATCGTTTTAATGTCTTTGCTGGGGTCGCCGAGAAGCAAGCCCACATTATCCCACTCCTGCGCCAGCCTCAGATCCGCGATCTCCTTAACCGCCTGTTCAATATCTTTGACTTTCATGTTAATCTTTCTGCTTCCATATCGTTCAACCCCTTCAGGGTTGGAAATTAAAAAATAGAACGCCTTTTATCTATTCCATAGGTTGCGCTGCGCTGACCTATGGCTATTCACATTCAATTCTTCCAGAATTGTTTCGAAATGAGTCTTTGTCAACGCGAATCTGCCACAGTAACACTGCTGTATTTCAACCGCAAAGCGGTTGCATTTGAGTAGCCATAGGTTAAGCGAAGCGCAACCTATGGACACAACCGCAATACGCGCACATTCAACCCTGAAGGGGTTGAATGATTGTATCATTCCAGGTATTTCATATCAAATTCAATGTTTGCCTTGCTCAAAAGGTCGATCAATTCCTCTTTGAAAGTCAATTGACGATGATGTTCTTTCTGACTCTTTATATAATCGATCAAATCGTTCTTGTCATTGACCGAATGCGTAAAGGCGGCGTAGCCTTTTTGCCAGCTTTCGAAATCCTTGAAGACCGGCTTCGTTCTGATCCATTTGGAGGTGCCAATCTTGATGTCTTTAATGAAGTCGGCTAAGGCCAACGACGGATGCAGGGAAGTCAGGATGTGAACATGGTCGGTATGGCCGTTAATGCGGTATAGATGGCATTCTCTATTCTTGAGGATGCCCCAGATGTATTTGAAGAGTTCTTCGTGATGGTCATAGTCGAGCGTGTTTTGGCGGTCCTTCGTGGAGAAGACGATGTGGTAGATGATTTGCGTGTAGGTCGACATGGTTTTCTCCTTTGAACCGTTTAATTCAACCCCTTCAGGGTTGAAGCGTAAACACGTATCCATTTTCCATAGGTTGCGCTGCACTTAACCTATGGCTGCTCACATTTAAGTCCGTTGGACTTATTCTAATCACAGCGTTGTTCAAGCACGTTCATTGATTCAATTGCCTCTTGAATAGCTCAGCGATTTTTTGGGTCAGCTTGCCGGGTTTGCCGTCGCCGACGGCGTGGGCTTCGATGCTGGTGACGGGCAAGATCTCCATGATGACGTTGGTGAGGAAGACCTCTTGCGCGCTGAGCAGGTCATCGATCCGCAAGGGCATCTCATGGCATTGGATGCCGGCGGCTTCGGCCAGTTCAAGGACCGTCTTTCGGGCGATGCCGGCCAGCACGGGCGTCTGCACCGGCGGCGTAAACAGGCTGCCGTCCTTGACAAGAAAGATATTGCTCACGCATCCTTCGGCAAGGTAATTCTCCGTCGTAAACCAGAGTGCTTCGGCAGCCAGTTTCTGGTGCGCTTCCTTCAGCGCAGTCAGCCGCGGGCCGTAGCAGGTGGTCTTGTGGCCGCAGTAGGGATCCCTGGGATTCTGGCGGTAATCGGTAAGTGCAAGCCGCACGCCCTTGTCATAGTATTCGGGCGGGTACGGCGTAAACTCGGCCGCGGTAATCAGAAGAGTGCTCAAGGCCGTTCCATCCGGCTGAACGGGTCCATTACTTAGTTGCAGGCGCAATCTTGCATCCGAGAGTTTGTTGGCTTCCAGCGTCTGCTGTATTGCCGCCGTAATCTGCTGATCGGAGTAATGATTGTAAATGCCCAAAGCCTCGGCGCTGGTGTTGAGCCGTGAGAGGTGGTCATCAAGCCGGAATATCCGTCCGTCCACCGCCCGCATGGTCTCAAAGAGGCCGATCCCGTAAAGATAGCTGCTGTCGGTGACGGGAACCGCGGCCTTTGTCGCGGCGATGAGCTGGCCATTTAGAAAGACTTTTTCCATAGTTGTGCTCCTTTTTTAAAATCAAAGATTAAAAGTCCAAGGGCAAAAACACAAATCAAAAATCGGAAAAGTTAATCGTTCAAAGTTCGCAGTCAAAAATGCGGCGCCTGGATGCCGAACCAAGTCGGGCATGACAGATGGGATCGGTCAAAAATCAGATTCGCGGGTGACGACCTCGATGCGGCACTTGGGGATGGCGGCAAGGAACTGTCGGCCATAGTGCTTGTGGACGATGCGGCTGTCGAGCACGACCACCATGCCCGTATCGGTCTTGGCGCGGATGAGCCGGCCAAAGCCCTGCTTGAACTTGATGATCGCCATCGGAAGCTGGTATGTAAAAAAAGGGTTCTCGCCTCGCTGCTTCAACAGGTCGATGCGGCCCTGGATGAGCGGGTGGTTCGGCACGGCAAACGGCAGCTTGACGATAATCACGTTCGAAAGGCTCTCGCCGGGAACATCGACCCCCTGCCAGAAGCTGTCGGTGCCGAAAAGCACGCAGCGCGGCTGCGTCTTGAAGCGCGTTAACATTCGCGCCCGATCCAGCCGGGCGCCCTGCGCCAGCAGTTCCATCTGCTGCTCGGCAAGCCATCCTTCCAGTTGTGCGGCCGCTTCCTTGAGCATCGAATAACTGGTAAAGAGGACGAACGCCCGCCCATCGCTCTTGAGCAGGTATTTTTTGATCGATTCGCACGCCGCCGCCACGAACGATTTATCATTGGGATCCGGAAGATCCGCTTCGATGTAAAGGCAGGCCTGCCGCTCATAATCAAATGGCGAACCGGCCTGCAAAGCCTGGTAGTTCTCAAGCCCCACGCGCCCTGCGAAGAACTGAAAGCCGTCCGCGTTTACGCCCTCCCCCCTTCGGGGGACTGCCCCTTGGCCAGGCAGAGAGTTTTCAGCGCTGCCGCAGCTTAGTGTGGCGCTGGTCAATACTACCGAAGGGTATTCGTCCAGGAGGCTGCGTTTAATGTACGGTCCGACATCCAGGGGCGCGCTTCGCAGCAGAACCTTTTTGCGTTTTCCGTCATCAACCTCGACCCAGTACACGCAGCCTTCCTGCTGCTGTTTGAGAAACGCCTTCAACTCGGTCTCAAGTTCGGCGATCTGCTCGGCGTAGCGGTTCAGTTCGCTCTGATCATCCTCATCGCCCTGTTTGGCCAGTTTTGAAACACACAGCCGCAGTTCCTTGAGCCTGGGGCTGAGATTATCCTCGACAAAGTCGGGCTGACAGCGCCCGCCCTCGTCGTCCCCGGCGTGCGCGTACCAGGCCTGCACCTGCGCAAAGAACAGCCTGGCCGCCTGGTGGCATTGCTGCACCAGGTCCCGCGCCTCATTGGCCCGACCATCGTAGGCCAGCAGGCCCTTGCGCTTTCGCGGATTGTACAGCCGGTCCAGCAGGTAAACGACCCCAAATTGGCTGACGCGGATCCCGAAATGATCCTCGGCCACGTGCTCGATATTGTGCGCCTCGTCCAGGATCACGAATTTAAACTCCGGCAGCACCGCCCCGCCGGCTTCCTTGAGCACCAGGTCGCTGAACAGCAGCGCGTGATTGACCACGATGATATCCGCCGACTCCAGCGACCTTCTGGCCTTCCAGTAAAAACACTTGCTGAAATGCGGACACTTTCGCCCGTGGCAATTGCCGTGCTCGCTCTGCACCGCCATCCAGACCGTCAGCGACGGCTCGAACGGCAGATCGCTCATGGAACCGTCCGTGGTCGCGGCCGCCCATTCGCTGATGTGAACCAGCTCTTCGGCCTGTCCATCCTGGTCAAACAGCAGGTCCTGCCGCCTGGCGGCATATTCCAGCCGCCGCCTGCAAAGATAATTGCTGCGTCCTTTCGCCAGGCGGGCGGTAAAGGCATTCGGCACAACATTCTGCAAAAAGGGAATGTCTTTTTCGATAAGCTGCTGCTGAAGATTGATAGTATGCGTGCTGATGAGGACCTTGCCGTTCTGACGGATCGCCTGGTCGATCGCGCCGGCAAGATACGCAAAACTCTTGCCCACGCCCGTGCCGGCCTCCACCGCCAGGTGAAATCCGTTCCGCATCGCCTCCTGCACCTTGCGCGCCATCGCCAACTGCTGCGGGCGCGACTCGAACAACGGCCACCCTGCCGCGACCAGTCCTCCCGGTCCCAATAATCTGTCGGCGCTTAGTCCATCCTGGCCTGCGAATGCGATCACCTGCTCTCCTTATGGCGCAGCCTGAGGAACAATCACCTGATGCAAAGCTTGCGCTGAGGCGCTGTCGGGCATCAGCTTGACCGCCTTGTCAATCGCTTCCGTCGCCTGCGCCGTACGGCCATCATTAAGCAATACATACGCCATCAGGAACGCCAGTTCACCCGAGTTGCTCTTTTTCTGCCATTCAGCGATTTCGACGAGGCGGTTTTCGAAGACATCGCGGTCGCCGATCAGCCCGGCAAAACTGAACGCTCTGCCCGCCAGCGCCGGGTCCAACTCGATCGCGCGGCCAATGTAATAGGCGCTGCTCATATACTCGCCGGCGGCGAACAGCGCAATGCCTTTGCCCAAGTAGCTGCGGGCGTTCTTGGGCTGCCATACCGAGGCCAGTTCATAGACATCGGCGGCCTTGTAGAACTTTCCTTCTTTGATGTAGGATTCGGCGGTCTGCATGTAGGCCGCAAAACGCGCCTGTGCCAGCGCATCGTAGGAGCCATACTCGCCTATGATCTCTTTGCCCTTCGCGGCCATCTGTGCCTGCTCCTGGGGCTGCGGCAGAATGCTTTGGCCTTCGGGCGCTGCTTGCTCACCGGCCGGCTCCTTTTCCAGTTCAAACGGCTGGCGCTGTGAGCGAATCGTTTTCTGCTCCTCTATGGCCTCTTGATTGGCCTTCTGAAATTCAGTCTGGATCTCCTGTTCGGGCAACTGTTTGGGCGGCAGTTGGAGCTGTTCCAGCGTTTGCGGGCTCAGCGGCAGCGGCTCGAGCTGTTTTGAAGGTTCAGTGGTCCGTTCGTTGAGAAGTTTGGATTTGGAGATATCGAACTGCTCCTGGCTAAGCAGGTTTTGACGCGTGAGCAGTTCCTCGATCTGGCGGGTATCTGTGGCAAGCGGGCGCTGGCGAACCTGGGATTCAAGCACCTGCGGCGTGACGGACAGCACATAGGGATTGTTGGGCGTCCGGATCGCGTTTTCAGGTCCCGGAACAGTCGTCGCATCCGGCCGGACAAAACGGCTGGTTGTTCTCTCCTGCTGATAATATCGCTGGACCGTTCCCGGGGCGCGATCGGAGGCGATCGGGTTGGACGAACGCCGCAGGAAATCGTCCACCGATGACGTTCCGGCGTCCAGCGGCGCGCCGGTATAGTAACTGGAACCGTAGGGCACGATCCCCCTGAAATACTTCATGCCGCTCACATTGCCGGTGACGATATCGTTGCCGCCCCCGACGGGAGGGTTGGGCGAAGTGATGAACCGGCGGCCCTGCGTTTCGCTGGGGACGGTCGTCGTGGACCTGAACGAACTGCGGACGTTCGGATTTTCCACGCCATGGACTGCTGCTGACCCTGCGATCATCGCGGCCAGACCAATTTGTAATAGCCTTTTTTTCATTGTCGCACCGTCTTTCCCCTCACGGGTAAGATGCTCGTGTTAGCATGTAATTGCCGTGCTGATTATTACATGACATCTTCACTGTAACGAGGTCTTTTGGCCCAATTCAATTTATCCGCTAACGTGCTCCACTGCGTATGGTCCGGATTACTGACCACCAGGAACTGGCCGGGATGCTTCTGTACTTCCACAATATCGCCGTACAACAGCCGTTGGTGCACCTGCCCATCCATCAGCAGTGTCGTTTGCTCGTTCATGCGCACCATTTTGATCTGAATGCGGTTGTCGGCGTCGATCACGATCGGCCGAAAGCTCAACGAGTGCGGGCACACCGGCGTAATCACGACTGCCGAGAGGTTGCCGGCCAGGATCGGCCCGCCCGCCGACAGGTTATATGCGGTTGTTCCCGTAGGGGTCGAAATAATGATCCCATCGCCTATGCACACCGCCAGCGGCTGACCCTGGACCGTTAACTTCATCTCGATCATGTTAAACGGCGGTCCGGCCGTAATCACCGTGTCATTCACCGCCGTCGATGAAAAAATGATCCGCCCTTCGCGCAACACCATGCAGTGGATGATCATTCGCTTTTCAATGAGCGCCTTACCCATAAGAATACGGTCGAACTCATTGGCGAGTTCTTCGATACTGAACTCGGCCAGGAAGCCCAATTTGCCGACATTGACGCCAATGACGGGCACTTTGGTTTCACAAAGCTGACGTGCCGCCCCCAGGATCGTCCCATCGCCGCCGAAAACAACGGCAAAATCGGCCTGCCGCAGCAGCTCTACGGAAGGGCACGTATGATCGAAGCAATTGGAAAGAATCTCGATTTTTTCGCCGGCAAACGCTATAAAGCGCTCGCGGGCCTCTATCGCGTGCGGCCGCGTAGGGTCGCCAAACAGAATGATCTTGGTTTTTCCAGGTCTATTCTTCATCTTCATGCTCAAGGCTTAAAAGCCTTATTATCTGATCACTAGCGATTGAACTACATCTAAAAACTGCTGCCAATCACGGATTCTGCTAATTGCTTTCAAGGCTTTTCTGCAGATACATACAGTTTTTTAGCATCTATTATTTCGGCCAAATCTTCATTGAGATTTGTCCTTTTTTGACAGGTTTTTCGAATGCAATAGCGATTCGACGGGGCGAGCCTTTGGTCTGTTCGATAGGCTGGTCGCTGATTTCAATGCCATTGCCGCCGCTACTGATTTCTACTATTGCCGTTTTGCCATTGTCCGATAATTCCAGTGTTCTGGTGTCCGTGCGTGTGTACGTGCCGTATGTAATGAGGGCGGTCTCAAAGGATTGGGGTGTGGAAAACTCCACATCATCGGTCACTATGAGGCAGCCGCCGCCCGAGCGGGAGTAGACAAACGCGCGTTCCAGCTTTTGCAGTTCTTCGACGGGATAAGCTGATTTGAGGTCCATGACAAGGGTATCGTCGGCCGGAGTATCGTCCCCTGGCGTGAATTGCCGGCGGAGGATTTTGGCGATGGATTGAGGGCCTTCCTTTTGTTGTTTCCCTGCGACCAGGGGAACGCAGTGGCCGTAAGAGGCCAGCTTCCTGATGGTGTAGCGGTCCTTGCCGAAGGTTGTCTTTGTATATTCAACGCGGCCGGGGTCAACGATCAGTTGAGTGTCATCGAGTACGACGATGAATGTACCGAGGTCGTTATGATTGTGGTGTTCGCCGTTGTGACCCCCCTTCAGCACGGCGGCAAACGAATAGCCGCTGTCTTTTGCGGGCCGGCAAATCAAGACGCCGGCATTGGCAAACCACGTTCTTAGCTGGGTTTGATCGGGCATCAAGCGCGGCGTCAGGACTGGCCTGGCCAGATCCATTTGGTTAAACATCAGAAACTCAAACAGGCTGTTGCGGCCCGAAAGTTCTTTGCCGAGCGGCCAGTGAAGGTCGCCAAGTCCCAGCCGCGCGTTGACGTACGCCATCATCCCGGCCTGCGGCCGGGTGTTCAGATCGCAGTCGGCCAGCGCGGGATATTGCTGATCGATGACTTCGATACGGAAGGGGTAAACGGCAGCGGCCAGCCCTTTGGGGTTGGCGAACAGGTCGATCTTGCCGCCGGTTGCGCTATAGATCACCTCGCTCAGGACGATGTACTGGCCATAGCCGTAGTTCCAGTAGCCCAGTCCCTCGGAGCAATAGCCGTCGGGCGTAAAGCCGCGGTAATAATTCTCGATGTAGTGCATGGCGCGTTCGACGAAGAGAGCGCGGTCCAGTTTATCGGCAAGCATCGTGAGGGCCGCTCCGACAACGCCCGCGTGACAGACCGGGTTCCAGTTATGCGTTGCGGTCTTCCAGTAGTTGATGCGGCCTTCTTCAAGGACGTCTTTGGCGTACGGGGCCAGGACAAGTTCCTGCACGCGCGATTGAACCTTTTGCGCCAGCGCGGCGCTGAGCTTGCCTTCGAGCAGGTACAGGCACAGCGCATAATTGTGCGCATCGCGAGCGGACTTGAGATCGACCTTTATCGCCTTGCCATGAAAGTTCGCCAGATTGCCGTCATGCGCGGGGTAGAGCCATGAGCGGTAACTGACCAGCGAATCAAGCAGCTCTTCAAGCGGCTTGACGAATCGGCCCTTGTTCTCGATGCACTCGGCAAGACAAAGGCACACCAGCCGATCCTCCCGCGCAAACATGACCTTCTGCGCCTCTGTGCGATTGCCTGTTTCGGAGTAGAGAAGGTACAGTTCATCGGTCAGCACGGGCATTGCCTGCGCTAGAAGAGTATCGGCCTTTTTTAAAATGCTTTTTCCGGCATCGGTTTGGCCGACTGCATCCCAGAAGGACCGCTCCTGCGCCCCGACGGCGAAACCGCCGGGCCGCTCCTCGAGCATCGCGGCGATCTGGGTGATGCGTTCGTTTACGCCGGGGCCGAGTTTCTCAACGGCCTGGCGATCATAATAGATCGGGGCCGATATGCCCAGGGCTGAAGTTAGCAAAAGGGCCGCAAGTCCGATGCGATGTAATAGATGAAACATGTTCATTGCTTTTTCCAGGCCATTTCTGGCAAAAACAAGCTAGAGCTTGAACTCTTATATTTTCGCAAGATCCAAAACCGTCTGCGCAAGGCGATCGGCGGTCAGGCCCATCCACTCAAGCTGCTTTGAGCGTTTTGCCGCCGGAACGAATGTGTCCGGGCCGCCGAGGAGAATCGCCTTACCGATGGCGGCGCACATGCCGGCGTGATTTCGGTGATTTGCGGCCGCCAGCGCTTCTTCGATCACCGCCGAACCAAAGCCGGCGGCTTTGCCGTGGTCCTCGGCAAGGATCACGGTTTTGCCCTGGGCAAACAATTCCAGCAGGGCAGGATCGATGGGTTTGGCAAAGCGGGCATTGATCACGGAGATCGAAAGGCCCTGTTCCTGCAGCAGGTCGGCCGCCTTGAGGGCCTCGGCGACGATCGGCCCCAGCGCGCAAATGACATATTCCGAAGTGCCTTGGCGCAGCACGCAGCTCTTGCCCAATACGTATGGCGATGTGTTATTCGGGACCTGCGGCACGGTATCTCGCGGGTAGCGAATGGCAAACGGAAGGGAACCTTCGACCGCCAGCGCCAGGGCTTGTTTCAGTTCGAATGCATCTGCAGGCGCTGCAACCACCATGTTCGGCAGCATGCGAAAATACCCGATATCGAGCATTCCATGGTGCGTGGGGCCGTCGCTGCCGACCACGCCGGCCCGATCCACGCAAAAGATCACCGGCAGATTCTGCAGTGAAACTTCCTGGAAGATCTGATCAAAACTGCGCTGCAGAAAGGTAGAATAGACGCACACCACGGGCCGAAGGCCCTGGCGCGCCATGCCGGCGGCGATATCGACCGCCACGCTTTCGGCGATCCCTACGTCGAAGCAGCGATCCGCGAAGCGCTGGCGAAACGCCGCTAGCCCCGTGCCGTCAGGCATGGCCGCGGTGATGGCCATGACACGCGGGTCCTTTTGGCCCAGTTCGGCCAGCGCCTCTCCGAACACGTGCGTGTAGCTGTTGTCTTCTTTGGTCTCGGATTCGCTCGAGCCGTTGACCTGGAACGGTCCCGTGCTGTGATATTTGCGAGGATCGTCGTTGGCGGGACTGTAGCCCTTGCCCTTGCGGGTGTAAACGTGCAGAATGGCCGGGCGATTCAACGAGGCCAGCGTCTTGAAGATCTGCGTCAGCGAAATAATATCGTGCCCATCGACCGGTCCGAAATAGGCAATGTTGAGGCTCTCAAAGAGCCGGCTTGGCGAATTGGCCATGCGAAGCGTCTTCTTGACATTGTCCAGGGCCTCTTCCATGCGTTTGCCCAACAGCGGCATGCGTTCAAGGATACGGTTCGTGGTAGTGCGCAGATCCTCGTACGTATGGCTGAGGCGCACGCGCGACAGGAACCTGGCCATGGCGCCCTGAGTGACGTCGATGGCCATTGAATTGTCATTGAGAACAATCAGCATTTGCCTCTTGACGAGGCCCATGTTGTTGAGCGCTTCGAACGAAAGGCCATTGACGATGCTGGCGTCGCCGACCAGCGCGACGATCTTCTCGTCGGTTTTATTGTGCTGGGCGCCGAGCGCCATTCCCAGGGCTGTCGCGATCGAAGTGCCCGCGTGACCGACACTGAAGACATCGCAAACGCTCTCGGCCGGATTGGGAAAACCGCTTAGCCCGTTTTCCTGCCGCAGCTTATGGAACAGATCGCGCCTGTCCGTTAAGATCTTGTGTGTATAGCACTGATGCCCGACATCCCACAGCAGCCGATCTTTTCGAAAATCGAATGCCCTGTGCATCGCAATCGTCAATTCAACAATGCCCAGGTTGCTGGCCAGGTGTCCGCCCGTCTGACTGACCGAATGCGTGATCAATTGCCTAAGTTCTTCGGCCAACTGTTCAAGCTGTTTAGGACTCATCTGAGCCAGAGCTTCATGATCTTGCAACTTATCCAACACTGTACCCATTTCACCTCATTAAGGACAAACTATTCCATTAAACAAGAAGTTCATTTTACCCGCTTGGGCAATCCATTTCAAACATGGTTAGTAACGGGGCTGGTGCAAAAGGGAATAAATGAATTTGAACGAACGGTCAATGCCGGATCGTTGGCTGATCCTGTGGAGACTGCGGCTTCCTTTCGGACCTGATATCCTGCATTCTTCTTTGGCCGGGACGTCCCTGGCGCGGTCCCCCCTGTTTTGGCCTCTGCGGCCGGCGAGAATCCGGCGGCAGGATCTTCATCAATTGCAGGGCTTTTTTGCTGGCCGCTTTCGTTGTGCGGTCACGATCGTTGAGCCCCTCTTTGAGCAGTTCGACGGCCGCCTTTTTCATTCGGCCCTTCATGCTCCTGAGCCCATAAGCGGCCGCCTTCTTGCTGTTTCGAGAATAATTCCCAAACAGGGCCAGTTTCAAAATAACAAACCCATCTTCCTGCATCCAGGATAATTGGTGCGCAGCAAGTCTGGCTTTATTGATGTCTCCGGAAAACAGCCGTTGACTGAGATCCTTGAGCATCGCAATCGTTTTTTCGTCCCGGACTCGCTCGGGCTGGGCCTGATCCATGCTCATTGCCTTAACCTTTTTAAGAAAAGCTTACCAGCGATAGATTATATCGCCGATTTTGCCATAAACGAACAGAAATCTTTCAAGATTCGTCCGGTCTTGCGCAGCTCCTACAAATCCTCTTCGAACCATCCGGCCGTGTCGTCTTCATCCAAGTCAAATTTATCATCATCCAATCCGTAAGGGTCATCGTCCGGGGGGTATTCTTCTTGTTCACTTTGCCAGTACGGCGGGTATTCGTCCTCCCAGCCGCCTTCGACGGCATTGTCGGCAATCATTGCACGATCCGGGCCGCCGGGCGTTTCGAGGATCTGGACAGGAACACTCAACACCCCGACGATTCTCTTTAGCAGGTTCATCATGGCAATCACTCTCTCGGTCTGTTCCGATTGGGGCCTTTTATCTTTTTGTAGCCCGCCGGCGTCTATATGCGTTCCAAAGATTCTGCTCATTTGTCTTGCTGTTTTTGCCTATTTCAAATCTTCTGTGCCGCAGGAAAATAAGTGTATATTCAGCCCCGAATGAGAAGTGCGGAGCGGAAGGATCGTATGGCGCAAGCTCTAACTGAAGAATCTCTACATAAAGGGGCGTACAATGGATAAATCGCCGGATCGAACGCAGGCTGTCGCTTTTGACGCCTCTCTTTCCCGTATTTCAGCCGAGGATCGCTGCAGGATCCTGATGGACGCCTGCTTCGACTGGGATTATTGGCAATTGCCTGACGGCTCATTCGAGTATGTTTCTCCTTCGTGCCACCGCATCACCGGCTATACCGCGGATGAATTCATGCGAAATCCGGATCTTTATTACCAGATCATTCATCCGGATGACCGCCGGCTCGTCCGAGCTCATCACTGCCGCAGCGGCAGCGGCGCCGGGACGTCGCTGGAATTCAGGATCGTCCGCAAGGATGGCCGTGAACGCTGGATCGATCACCTGTGCCGCAAGATCCAGGATGCACAATCGGGCTTCCTCGGGTGCCGCGCTTCCAACCGGGATATTACCGCCAGGAAACGAGCCGAACTTCGTTTTCGCGAGAAATCGGCTCAAATCGAGGAGAACAGCTACCTGCTCAAATCCATTATTGAGTTTGCCCCCATCGGCATCGCTGTCGCCGATGCGCCTCAGATAAAGATTCGCCTGATCAGTAATCGCGGCTGCGAATTGGAGGGCCGTTCACGTGAAGAACTCGAAAAGTTCAGCGCCGAGCAGTACCAGTTCATTCATCCGGACGGCACGCTGGCCGATACCGAGCAGGTCCCTCTGGCGCGTGCGGTCATGTACGGCGAACACGTCGCGGACGAAGAATGGACCGTCGTGCATCCTGACGGCATCCGCGTGGAGACGCTCTGTAATGCCGGCCCGATCTATAATGCCGCGGGCACCATTATTGGCGGCGTCATGATCTGGCAGGATATCACCGGACGCAAACGCAACGAACAGTTCCTCCAGCAAAGCCGGCGTAAACTGCTCGACCTCAAGGAACAACTGGAAAGCAAGAATAAGGAAATGGAATCGATCATCGGAACGGTCTCGCATGACCTGCGTTCGCCGCTGGTTTCCATCCAGGGTTTCAGCAAGGAAATCCAGCTCAGCATCGAAACCGTCCAGCGGCTTTTGCGGCAGGCCCATCTCTCGGAGCCGCCGGCGGCACAAATCGATTCGATCTTCAGCCGGGATATCTCGGAGTTCCTCACCTTCATCAAGACCAGCGCTTCGGCGATGGACCGCCTGGTCAAGTCCCTGGTCAAAGTGGCCCGCATCGGAATGGCCGAGCTGAACCCCGAAGAGATCGACATGGACGAACTGGTTTCCAATGTGACCGGCGCGATGGGATTTGCGATCAAACAGGCCGGGGTCAATTTGGATGTGCAGCCGCTGCCGGATTGTTTTGCGGATATTCAGCAGATCACTCAAGTGTTTGCCAATCTTCTCGATAACGCCATCAAATACCGGCAGCCCGACAGGCTCGGGCGCATCCGGGTGCATGGCGAAACGGAGGGGGATTGTTCAGTCTATATCGTACAGGACAACGGGATTGGGATCGCACCGGAATACCAGGAAAAAGTCTTCAACCTTTTTGACCGGATCAGCCAGCAGCCGGGGGGAGAGGGGATCGGCTTGGCCATGGTCAAGCGAATGGTTGAACGCAATGGAGGCTGCGTCCATCTCAGTTCAATACCGGGACAAGGGACGGTCTTCAAAATATACCTGCCCGCTTCCAAACCGCGCGAGGAAGCGATCTGATCTATTTAGTCGTCCCTGAAAAAGTCATTTTGCGAATTCAAATCGCCGGGCCAACGCGGTGACGCCAGAAGTGTTTGACATTTTGCTCAGCCAATTTTCCAAAAAGTCGACCCATTCCGTCAGCGCATACAAAAATGCGGCTAT
>JAJFTK010000071.1 GCA_021372945.1 Planctomycetaceae bacterium
CATCAACGCCGTCGCCGAGAACGTCTCCGGCGGAGACGTTGAGCTTCCTGCTGAATCCGACTTGGTCGCAACGGGACTGCCTTTTGGTTTGGCCACAGCGAACCCGCTGGTCGGCGCCATGTTCCCCACCTATAATGGCTCTCCGGCAAAAACCGACGTCTATATCGATGATATTTACTGGGATGGCGATGAAGGGATAACCCTCTTCACCAAGAAGGCCCGCAACCCCATTCCTGAAAATCGGTCTGCCCTGGTGGCGATCGAGCAAATCCTTTCGTGGGAGGCCCCGGATGATCCCAACGTGATCCATGTTTCCGGGTACGATGTGTATCTGGATCCTAATGAAGTCAATGTCACCAATGGTCTTGCCGAAGTGCGAAGGAGCACAAACCAGCCCGGCACAAGCTTTGATCCGGTGCTGCTCAATGAGCGTCAATATTTCTGGCGCGTCGATTCTCACATTGAGTTGAATGATGCCAATCACACGCAGCGTGTGGAGCCCGGCAAAGTATGGACCTTTACGACGGTTCCCATGACGCCGGTCATTTTGACGCAGCCTGTTAACCAGGTTCGCGGCGTTAAGAACGGCAAACCCGATGCGGTGTTTACGGTGGAGGCCGCTAATGCCGCGTCTTATCAATGGAAGAAGAATGGCAATCCATTGATCGATGGCGGCAACGTCAGCGGAGCGTTGACGGCAACCCTGACCATCACCAATGTTACGCTGGCGGATGAAGGGCAGTATAGCTGCCTGATCTCAAATGGTCCGGCGAATTCGGTTCTTTCTGATACAGTGTGGCTTGAGTATGCCCGTCAAACCGGTCAGTGGGCGTTTGAACAGGATTTGACAGATTCCATTGGCGGTAATAACGGAACATTCTATGACCCCAATGTTTCGTCAGGTACATTTGAAGCCGGGAAGGTCGGAAGTTACGCATTGGCCCTGGACGGAATCAACGATTTTGCAAAGATTCCGGTGACCGCCCTGCCTAAGGCCGGAACGGAAGTGACGTTTGCCTTCTGGGCCTACAATAACACGCCGACAGTTTCATCATCGGCACTGTACGCCTGTACGCTCACATCGAGCAATCGCCTCCTCAACGTGCACGTGCCTTACAGCAACGGCAGCGTGTACTTTGATGTCTCCAACTCCGACGCTTCCGGCTATGATCGCATTTCCGACGCTTCGGGCGTAACCGTCCCCGAATGGGTATTCTGGGCCTTTACCAAGGACGTTGAGAGCGGAACCATGCGCGTTTACAAAAATGGCGTGCTGCTGGACCAGGAAGGCAGCAAGCCTCTGCGATTGTACGGTGTCGAACAGTTCTTCGTCGGCGCTCAACTCGGCAGCGATTTGGCAACGATGAGCGTGTTCTTCAACGGGCTGATTGACGACCTGCGGATTTATAACTATTCCCTGGACGAAATTGAGGCGGCGTATTTGTACGCGGACTCCTCGGGTCAGCCCGTCTGCGTCTATCCGAATGACGCGGTGCTGCAGACGTATGACCGTAACGGTGACTGCCGCATTGGCGTTGAAGATATGGTTGATCTGGCTGCCAACTGGCTCTACGATCAGTTTATACCCTAGCCGGTGATTCTGATATCCACACGAATGACAGATGAGAACAGAAAGGAAATAAAAATGCGAAAAATAATCAATAGAGGATTCGGAATATTGGTGGTCGTGCTGGTGAGCGCGGCGGTTCGGGCCGAGCTGCAATCGATCGAGAATTTTGACACGAGAGCAGCAGGGAATATGCCTCACAATGCGGCCACGATCGGGGGCGGCGGCGTCTTGGCGACCAATACCACCGGGACATCAGGAAACGTTGTTGTGGAAACCAACAGCGGCAGTACCGTGATTCGCTTCATGACCACCACCGACGGAACGAACAGCCGCGGCTTTGGAGTGGCCGCGCTTGACAATACAATTGAGAACACTGAAAGCGGTCTTGCGTTTTTCCGGTTCGCGATTCGTGCCGAGGGCAATGCCGCCGATACGTATTTGGGTATCCATGCGTTGGAAGGCGATACGCCGTTTAGCCCCGCGGGCAATGACCCCGAAAACTATCTTGTGGCCGGAATTCACCTGGTGAACGGGACGGGTTCTGCTGTTAACGTGGTAAAAATGAATGATATCAACGCTATCCTGATGAGCGGGCTGACCCGCGGCACCTTCTACAATTGCTGGATCGACGTGGACAACGCCGCCAATACGTATGATGTCTATATCAGCGAGGCAGCGGGCCCGGCGGGAGCGGCCACCCTGCCGACATCGGCGGATCTGATCGCCGATGATTTGCCGTTTGACAACACGGCCGCGTACGGGACCAGTCCGCTGACCGGCGTCTTTTTTGACACGCCCCGACTTTCGTCCACGACGCGCAGCAGCACGCAATCGGCCAGGACATTTATCGATGAGATATGGTGGGATGGTGATGCGGGGCTGGTGTTTGCCAGCAAGGGCGCCAGGAACCCTGTGCCGGTCTCGGGAAGTCAGCAGATGCCTCTGAATCAGGTCCTGTCGTGGGAAGCGCCGGACGATCCGAACGTGGCGCAGGTGCTTGGGTATGACGTTTACTTTGATCCCAACCAGACTCTGGTCCAGAACAGCGATCCGGGGGTCGTGTGCAGCACGGGTCAATTGGGACTTTCGTATGGTCCGATACCTGACATGGCTTATGACACAACGTACTATTGGCGCGTGAGGACGATGGTCAAGCTGGACGATCCCAACCAGACTGTACAGGAAGATGCGGGCAAAGTCTGGCATTTCAGCACGTTGTCTTCTTTCCCGACGATCACGCTTCAGCCCGTCGATTTGATCGCCGAAGCGGGACAAACGGCTCAATTCACGGTTGCGGCCGACAGCATTCGGCCGGCGTCCTATCAATGGTACAAATCAGCGGATCGCGCCAACAACACGGCCGCGGACGACACCGCCTTATCGGGCGCAACTGCGGCCATATTGACCATTTCGCCTGCGGAGGCCGCTGATGAAGGATTCTATTACTGCCGCGTGTCCAACCCGTCGGCGACGGATTCCAATGCCGCGGCGCTGGCGGTTAAACGCGAAGTGGCACATTGGACGCTGAACCAAAGCGATTATGACGCCATCAACGGTAAGTACGCCGATGTCGTCAATGATTATGACGCGACGGTTGCCCTGGCCGGGGCGGTTCCGGTGTTCGTGGACGGCATCGCCTCGCCGCAAACGAACGGGGCGGTCGCCTTCGATCCGAATACCTATGGCCTCATCGGTCCGCTGAACCCCTCCCAGTTCAGCAATCAGCTCACGCTGAGCGCCTGGGTCAAATGGGACGGCACACCGCTGCCGGGGCCGGATACGAACGGCAATGTGATCCTGCAAAAAGGCGGAAGTTACACGACCGTGATGTGGACGTGGAAGATCCGCGACAATAATGCCACACATTGCGCTTCACGCTTTTATAATAACTTCGGAGTTTCGGCGGCAACGGCTCTTCTGATCGAAGCCAACGTTTGGACGCACGTCTGCGCGACCTGGGACGGCGCGGCGGCACGGGTCTATATCGATGGCGAACTGGCCGCGACCGATACGTCCGGAACGCTTGGCACCGATACGGCCGGGATGCTCCAGCTTGCCGGTGTGGACGATTTCAACGGAGAGCTCGACGATGTCCGCATTTTCAATACGGCGTACGACAATACGGCGATCGCACTGGAATTGTATAACCCGATCAGCGGCAAGGCTGCGTGCGTCAATCGGACCGATCCGATCCTGGTGCAATATGACTATAATGACAACTGCATCGTGGATCTGGCCGATTTTGCCATGATGGCATCCCACTGGATGGATTGTTTCTCGGTGCCGGACTGCATCGAACGGCCCCTGTAAAAACAGATCAACAGCAGGGGAGAGCGCGTTTGGCTCTCCCCTGCGTGTCTTTGAACTTGGTGAACATGACAGGCAAGACGATGCGAACGTCTTTGGCAGACGCCCCGGGGGTAAGAATGAATCGCGCAGTTTCTAGAGCATTGGTTTTTTTCCTGCTGGCTGCCCTGGGTGCGCCAACGCTTGCGGTGTATGGTGTCCAGAGCGCGCTGGCATACCTCGGTCCGGATGGCCGACTGGTGTACGGCACGTATGCCAATGAGAATGAAACCAATGCCGACAACAAGCTGCCGAACTTTTCGTTGTGCGGCTACATGGGCGGCGGCGCGGCCATTCCGGACGTGCCGACGGTTTTAACCATCCGGCCGCAGGAAGGCGATGATACCCAGGGAATCCAGGACGCGATCGATGCTGTATCCGGCCGCAGCCCCAATGCAAACGGTTTTCGCGGTGCTGTCCTTTTAAAGGCGGGGCGCTATCAAGTGGCCTCGACGCTGCACATCCGTGTCAGCGGCGTGGTCCTCCGCGGCGAAGGCCAGGATGCTCTGGGCACCATTCTGGAGGCGGTCACGCCGTCGGATTATGATGTCATCGTGCTCGGCAGCGGCAGCGGCAGCTACGGCGCGCAGAGCGGCACGACCCGCGCGATCACATCGGCCTATGTGCCCGGCGGCGCGGTCGGTTTCGATGTGTCCGATGCGAGCGGTTACGCGGCGGGCGACTGGATATCGGTCCAAAGGACGCCCAACCAGTTCTGGATCGATGATCTGGCGATGGGGCAGTGGGGCTGGACGCCCGGTGGGTATGTGACCGATCACGAGCGGTATGTGACGGCGGTCTTTGGCAATACGATCACTGTCGATGTGCCGCTGGTGGATATTTATCAGGACAAATACGGCGGCGGCCAGATCTTCAAACTGAATTCCATCAGCCGGGTCAATAAATCCGGCGTTGAGAATCTGCGGGTTGAATCCTGCTATGCAAGCGCCACCGACGAGCTGCATCCGTGGGACGCGATCCGTGTGCAGTATGCGGAAAACTGCTGGGTTCGAAGCGTGACGGCGAAGTACTTTGCGTACTCATGTGTAAACCTGGGTTCGTACGCCCGGTATGTGACCGTTGAAGATTGCGCGTTCGTAGACCCCAAGTCGGTCATTACGGGCGGACGGCGTTATTCATTCAATATCGAAAGCACCGCCACACGCAACCTGTTTCAACGCTGCTATTCGCACGAGTCACGTCACGATTTCGTGCTGGGTTCCAGAACCCGCGGCCCCAATGCGTTTGTCGATTGCTATGCCGACCGCTCGCACGCCGATGCCGGCCCGCATCATCGCTGGTCCACCGGCTGCCTGTTCGATAACGTCTATTCCAGCAATTCCATCGATGTGGAAAACAGGGAATCCAGCGGCAGCGGCCACGGCTGGTCCGGCGCACAGATCGTCTTCTGGAACTGTCAAACGCCCAGCCAGGTGTGTGATGCTCCAAAAGGGGCGATGAACTTTGCCATCGGCTCCAAGGCTTCCAAACGTGAAGGGCACTGGGCCGCGGAAGAGCCGTTCGGCTGGTGGGAACATCAAAATGCGGATGTGTCGCCGCGGAGCCTGTACTTCCAGCAGCTCCAGGACCGATTGGGTCAGGCGGCTGTCGATAAAGTGACCATGCCCGCCCAGCGGGCCGGCAGCATCTGGAGCCAACTCCTTGCATGGGCCGGCAAGGGCGCCTTTCAGCCCAATCCGCTGCGAGACAATACTCCCAGGGACCGGCCGCTTGAGATCGGCTCGCCCGTTATTTTTGAAGTGCTTGCCGCCGCCGACTCGGCGATCGTCAAATATGAATGGTACGAGATCAAGGGTTCCAGCTATGTTCCGATCGGCGAGAACAGCCCGCTTCTGGTCCTTCCGGCAGGACAGGAATCAGATTTGGGCCGCGTGTTTTTCTGCCGGGTCGTAACCAACAAAGGGCCTTCGTGGTCGCCGCCGGCGCGGATCATCAGCAACGCCGACGGGGGCCAATTGGCGGAGGATTTTGAAGGCCGCACGGAAGACGTAACCATTGACAATTTGAACGCTAATGGGGTTCTGGGAGGTGTTTGGGACACGGAAGGCGACAGCACCGGAAATGTCAGTTCGCAATCCGTAGATGGGAGCATGACACTGCTGGTATCCGGTCACAGCAGCGGCACGCTGAATCGGGGCGCCGGAATAACCGGTTTGACCAACCCGATTGAAAACGCCGAAACGGGAGTTCTTTTTTTTCGATTTAAAGTGGGCGCCGCGGCAAAACCTCTGCGGAACTACCTTGGAATGCACCACTATTCGGGCAGCGCTTTTCTGAACGGTTCCACCTGCCAGGGCAGCGCGCTGACGGCGGGTTTTGGTATATCGGCCGATGCGTCCGGCACGGTGTTTGATATTGTGACAACGGACCATGCCGTAACTCTAAAGACCGGCCTTGTACGCGGACAATGGTATAATGCCTGGATCGTCGCCAATAACGCGGCGGATACCTTTGACGTGTATGTGAACGCGGCGGCCGGACCGGGGACGGGTGTGGGATTACCTTTGGATTCGGATCGAATTACGCCGGCCGCAGGATGCGCTTTCGGCGTGGCAACAACATCGCCTCTTATAGGCGTGATGTTCCTGGTTCCACGGGCGCCGGGGGACACCCCGCTGGATGGAATGTGGGTCGATGACATCAACTGGAGCGGCGATGGAGGTTTGACCGGCGGCGAAAGCCTCCTTCCCGCTGCGCCCGGCAATTTAACGGCCGCTGCCGGCGAAGGCATGGTCCTGCTGGATTGGGATGACCATGCTGAACCCGATCTTGCACAGTACGTGGTCTATCGCTCGACGACACAGGGCTCCGGTTACATGCGCATTGCCGAAGGGCTGTCCGAAAGCAGTTATGCCGATGCCGACGGATTGGATTTGCAGACACGTTATTATTATCTTATACGTGTTGAAAACACAGCCGGTCACCTGTCGGGTTTCTCGAATGAAGTGTCCTGCATCCCGCAGGTAACGCCGCAGATTCCCACGGGTCTTCGCGCCGCCGGCGATGACGGCTCTGTCCGATTGCTCTGGGATAGCAATACCCAGCCGGACTTTGACTTTTTCACGGTTTACCGCAGCCATCGTGCGGATTCAGATTTTGTTCTGATCGCGGAAGGCCTGACCAACAGCGAGTACGTGGATGAGACCGTGCAGAACAACAGGGCCTATTACTATGCTTTGACGGAGACCAATGACGAAGGCGTCGAGTCGGCTTTGTGCATGCCGGTTGAGGTCGTACCGCACTTGCCGTTGAATATCGCCTTGAATAAGCCGGCAACCGCCAGCAGCTACTATGGAACAGCGGTTCCCTCTTACGCGGTTGATGGGGCGATTTTGGATTATCCCTACATCTGGCATTCTGTTCAGGACGGCTCGGACCCTGAGCCGTGGATACGGATCGACCTGCAGGAAACATATTCCATTGATAAGATACGCATCTACAACAGGGCAAACTCCGGGACATACAGCCGCAACCGTGATTTCGATTTGGATGTGCTGGATGACGGCGGAGCGCTGGTTTGGTCGAACTATGATGAGGCAACGGGCCAGGGCGAACGGATCAATGAAGACAACTGGATGAACAGTCCGGCCATGATCGAATACGTTCTGCCGGAATCGATTGCGGGGCGGTATATCGTTCTAACCAAACGCAGCGGGCTGGCCGGCGCATCGGCCACCGCGAATATTGCTGAGTTTGAGGTGTATCGCAGCTTTGAATCGCCGTCCTCGGCGGACCTGGATGCCAGCGGCAGCGTTGACATTATTGATTTCACCATACTGAGCCGACAATGGCTGTCCGGCGGAAACACGGTTCCCACCGCCGATATTGCCCCGGCCGGCGGCGATGGGTGGGTCGATTTGGCCGACCTGATCGTGCTGGCGGAACAGTGGCTGCAAACGGATTAAGATTATCAAGGGAAAGGACATTCACGTGAGCGGATCATGGCGGATGAAGGGATTCACTGCACTATTGCTGATTGCTTTGGCCGTCGCCAATGCGGCGGATATGACGGTGACTTCGCCGGACGAAAACATCAAAGTGGTCTTGAGCTTTGATGAGCAGGAGGGGACATTAACCTACAGCGTCGTCAGCAAGGGTCGCCAGGTTATTGCCGCAAGCCCCATCGGCATTCGGACGGACCGGGGAGATTTTCGCAGCGGAATGCTGGTCGAACGTTCTCAGAAGGTGGTGGACGAAACCTACCGGCTGCCGCAGGGCAAGGTTTCGATTTACCGCAATCATGCCAATCAGGCCACGCTGCGGCTGGCAAAGGGCGAACAAGAGATCGACGTTCTGTTTCGCGTTTATAATGACGGCATCGCGTTCAGTTTTGCCATGGATGGTACCGGCCAGATCGCTATCCTCGAAGAAAGCAGCGAAATCTGCCTGGCCGGAGAGCGGTTTACGTATTGGGGCCAGGATCATCCGAATAATTACGGATATGAGTCGATGCTGGGCGAGATCTCAGGCGAGCGCATGTCTATTCCCGTGCTGGCGCATTTGCAGGATAGCGGCCATTATGTGCTGATGGCGCAGGCGGCTGCCTACGGTACTTACATTCAGCCTCATTTTGTACGTTCCGGTTCCACGTTTCGCTACAGTTTCCCGATGGACCAGGCCGAGCTTGGCCCGGTGAAAACCAGCCTTCCATTTCAGTCGCCCTGGCGAATGGTCATTATCTCGCCGGATACGCCGGCCAGGATCGTCGAATCGTACATGGCAGAAAATCTCAATCCGCCGACCGAGCCGGTTTTTCTGAATCCTGACGGCAGCGTCAAAGACTGGGTTCGTTCCGGCAGGGTCATGTGGGACTTTATCGCCGGCGATAAGGATAAGCCCAAGATGTGGGTTGACCTTGTTTCGCAGATGGGATGGGAATACTACCTGGCCGACGCGGGATTCGAGCGCCAATGGGGCGGCCCCGAGGCGGTACGCCAAGCGACCGCTTATGCGGCCTCCAAAAATGTCGGCATTATCGGCTGGGCGCATACGCGCGATTATGACACGCGGCAAAAGGCCATCGACAACATGAAACGCTACGCGGACATGGGTCTCAAGGGCGCCAAGATCGACTTCTTCGACCACGACACGTTATCCGATCCGCCCAACAAGGTGACCAACGATTACGAGGACACGCAGCGCAGCCTCCAGATGCGGGATTGGATATTTGAGCAGGGC
Source organism: Planctomycetaceae bacterium (assembly GCA_021372945.1). Lineage (GTDB taxonomy): Bacteria > Planctomycetota > Phycisphaerae > Sedimentisphaerales > Anaerohalosphaeraceae > 4572-13. Next base: position 9,116 of record JAJFTK010000071.1, read on the forward strand.
GTGGCCAACCGGTTCCTGTTGGAGTTTCACGGCTGCATGATACCGACGGGGGAACGCAGGCGGTATCCCAACCTGATGACCTGTGAGGCGGTTGGCGGCATGGAAAAGCGCACGCCCACGGTGACCAATGATTTGACGATTCCGTTTACGCGCAATGTCATGGGGCCGGTCAGCTACACGGTGATCCGGTTTAGCAAGTCGCCCGGTTCGCACGCGTATCAATTGGCCATGCCGATCGTGTATGAGGCGGGCCTGATGATCTATGCCGAGCACGGTCAAACGCTGCTCGACTGGCCGGGCAGTGAAATACTTAAGACGATCCCATCGGCGTGGGATGAAATCAGGTTCATCGACGGCACCCCTTCGACATATATTATTCTTGCCCGCCGCAAGGGGCAGGACTGGTTTATCGGCGGCATGAGCGCGGCGGCACGAAAGGCCGATATCGCACTGGGTTTCCTGCCCGCCGGAAAAGATTATGATGCACTCATTTTCAGCGATGAAACACACACGACGATGAAGAGGCAGACGCGTAAAGTCAACAGTACGACCAACCTGTCGCTGGATATGCAGGAGAACGGGGGTTTTGCCGTTCGATTAACACCCGTTCCGACGGCTCAAACATCGGCGGCAGGCAAATGAGGAGAATTCAACATTGATAAGGTTGCGTGTTTATTTATGCATCATGCCGCTGGTGGTTATTGGCTTTACTGGACCGGCCGGCGCGGCGATGATCCATGTAAACTCCGTTGCGGGTCTGCAATCGGCCATCAATAGCGCCGTGCCCGGCGACAATATCATCGTTGAGAACGGCATATACACCACTTCGGCTCAGATCACGGTCAGCCGTGTCGGGACCGCTGCCGCGCCGATCATGATCCGGGCGGCGACCATAGGCGGTGTCGAGATCGCCGGAACACACGGCTTCGCATTGAACAGCCCGGCGGCGCACGTTTGCATCCAGGGATTCAAATTCACACACGCAAGCGGCCGCAACAGTGTTAACAACGGCGCAACATTCTGCCGCTTCACACGCAATATCTTTCAATGTTCCGGCAGCGGCGCCTACTTGCTGGTCGCCGGCTACGATACCGAGGTTGACCGCAATGAATTCCGCAATAAGAGCACTCTCGGCAATATGATCGACGTTCGCGGCTCGGGCAGCCAGATCGCCCGGCGGGTCTGGATCCACCACAATTACTTTCACGATTTTACCAACGCCGGGGGCAACGGCGCCGAGACCATCCGGTTCGGGCTGAGCGGGCTGAGCATGTCCACCGGCGACGGGCTGATCGAGCGCAATCTGTTTGTGCGCTGCCGCGGCGAAAATGAACTGATCTCTAACAAATCCAGCGGCAATATTTATCGGTATAATACGTTTCTTGAGTCGGCCGGCGCGCAGCTTACCCTGCGGCACGGCAACGATTGCCTGGCCTACGGCAACTATTTCAGGGGAACCGATGGGCTTCGCGTTTATGGCGACCGGCATCAGATCTTCAGCAACTATTTTGAGGGTAACACAAAAGGCATTGACATGGGCAACGGCGACGGCGAGGTGGCGGACGGCTCGGAACTGACCTGCCACGACCGGCCCGACGATTGCGTGGTCACATTCAATACGTTCATCAATAACGGTGTCCATTACCAGATGGGCGGTCGCACCGGCGGTCTGGGCGCGACCAATATCACCGTCGCCAACAACCTCATGCAGGGCGGAGGCATCATGGCCTCGATCAGTTCGACTGCGCCTTATACCGGCACGTGGAGCGGCAATATTGGCTGGAACACCGGCGGCAGCGGCAATATGCCAGCCAGCGGCTATACGACAGTCAACCCGCTGTTGGCTGCCGATGCAAGCGGCGTCTATCATATACAGGCGGGCAGCCCCGTGATTGGAACGGCGGTTGGAACGTATGCGGCCGTAACCGTTGATATGGACGGCCAGCCCCGGGATGGCAATAAAGATAAAGGCGCCGATGAGTTCTCGGCCGCCCCGGTTACAGCCCACCTGCTTGCGGCATCCGAGGTGGGCCCTTTGTCGGGTATTTTTCCGATCGAGCCTGGTACGCCGACCGATCAAGAGCTGATCGTCGGAAGCGATATGATTTTTGAAGTTGTTCCATTGACTGGTATTGCGATCCTGGGCTATCAGTGGTTTGAGGTGACGCAATCCGGCGATGTTCCCATCGGCGCCAATTCTGCCATTCTAACGATCGCCAGTGCCCGCAAGAGCGACGACGGCCGATGCTTTTATTGCCGCGTGACCACCGATGCGGGAACGTTTGATTCCCGAACGGCACAAATCAACTCGCAAACGCCGCTGGTCGCTTATTTGAGTTTTGACGACGGCACCGCAAAGGACACGTCGGGCAAAGGAAACCATGGCACACTGGTCAACGGCGCTTCGATCGTCAACGACGCCGAGCGAGGCGGCGTCCTGAACCTGGACGGAACAGATGACTATGTCAATCTCGGAAACGCTGCCTCGCTGGATCTCAGCGAGGACGGTCGAGCAACCATCGCCGCCTGGGTCAAGCCGGCGGCGACAAAGAACCAAAATTCGATTATCACCAAGGGCGAATGGAAAGACGCTTATTCGCTCCTGATCAAAGGCGATACGATGCCGGCCAACCTGCTCTGGACCGGCAATGATACATCGGTCTTCTCGGGCGCGGCGATCCCGATAGGCGTCTGGACGCACGCCGCAGTGGTGATCGACGGCGATCTGGCGACCTTCTACATCAATGGCCAAGCCAGCGGCGTTGCGAATCAGAACCGCGGCGGCCCGATCGACAGGTCCTCGGCAAGCGTCTGTATTGGCCGTGAACAATACAGCGGTTCTTTGCCGTCGGGCCGGTGGTTTTTCAATGGACGCATCGATGAGGTCCGCATCTACCCGAGCGCCCTGTGCGCCGACGAGATTCACAGGATTTTTAGCGGCTCGCCAACCGGCGATATCGACGGCGATGGAAGCGTTACATTGGCGGATTTCAGCTACATCAGCGGCCAATGGCTCAGCGCCGGCATCGCTGTTCCCACGGCGGATATCGCCCCGCTCTGCGGTGATGGGGTCGTGAACGTGGATGATCTGGCCATGATGGTGAATGACTACCTTGGCTGGTAGCGTATAATGAAGTTGAACTTTGGCACATTAAAAGAGACGATGCTCCAAATGACCGATTCGACAAGGCTCAAAGCCGCTCTTATCATTGCATTCGTGGCGGCGTCGGCGATCAGCGCCGCATCGGTCATGCTGCAGGCGGACGGCCCGGGGAATACGTATGAATTGCTCGGCAGCGTGCTCGGCGGAAATTCCGTCGAAGTGCCCGACTGCGGTCATGCTGAATTCGGACGGCACATCAGCGAAGAGTGGGATCATATTCTGGGCCGGTACGTCTTTGTTTTTCACATGCATGTGGTTCCGGATAATGACCGCTGCGTCAATTTTGACCGTCAGCGCAACGAGATCAAGACGTATGGGCCTTCGCCTGCCTATTTGAAAGGCGAGTATAACGAGATCCATACGTACCGCTGGAAGTTCAAATTGGACGCCGGGTTCCAGCCGTCACCCAATTTCACGCACATCTTCCAGATCAAGGCCGGCGACGGTTCCGATGCCGGCATGCCGCTGATCACCTTTACGCCCCGGTATGGCAGCCCCGAGACGATGCAGCTTATCTTTACGCCCTCGACCGGAGGCACCGGCGGTGGTACCAAGGCCAATGTGCCGCTGGTCCCGTTCAAGGGCCAGTGGGTCCAGGCCTATGTGCGGACCTGCTACGCCGAGAATGGCGCGTTCGAAGTCTTGTTGACCCGCCTGAGCGATGGGGCCGTTTTGCTTTCCTATGGCAACGACAACCTGGATATGTGGCGCGGCGATGCTACTTTCAACAGGCCCAAGTGGGGGATCTACCGCAGCCTTAACAGCCCCAGTTACCTTCGCGATGAGCAGGTGCGGTTCGCCGATTTTTGCATCGCCGAAGGCGACAACCCAAGCGCCGATATCGACGGTGACGGACGTGTCACGCTGGCGGATTTCAGCTACATCAGCGCCCAGTGGCTCAGCACCGGCGCGGCGGCGCCCTCGGCGGACGTTGCTCCGATTTGCGGAGACGGCTGGGTGGATATAGAGGACCTTTTGCTGCTGGTGGAACAATGGGGGCTGACCGAATGATGAAACCCATACAGCTTATTTTGCTTTTGTCTTTGATCGTGCCGGTGTATGCCGAACTCGGCACCGGCTGGATTCAAACGACCTATTCAAAACGGATCCATCTCGATGACGAGGCAGGGCTGCAGACATTCACGTGGTCGCCATACCAATCGGTAGGGCAGGGGACGATTTGTGCCGACTACGCGTATGACGCCGCAACAGATACGGAAACGTTCCGCCTGTTTGACCAGCGCACCAACCGCTCAGAGATCCGGCTGGTGAACGAATACTCGGAGGGACGCAGGCAGTTCGAGGGATATGTTACATTTTGGGCGCCTCTTAATGACGAATCGCTCTTCCAGATTTTCGGCTACACCAGCGGCAAGGCGACGCTGACGATGATGCGAGGTTATTCATCGTATGGCGGCTCAATTACTCCCACCAGCGTCGGCGGGACGAGGATCGCCGAGAATTGCTATGGCGTGGAGAAACGCATCAATATCATCCACGACCAGAACGACCTGGTGCTGTATTACGTGGATGGAGTGCTTAAGGCGCGGTTCAACGAGTCCGACCCGGCGACCAACTACTGGAAATACGGCTGCTACGGCACCGTTTACCCGGAAACGGTCCCTGCGGTTGTGACGTGGCGCGCGGTAAAAACGTACCGCGACGGTTATCCTCCCGGCCACAATTCGACTCCCGCCGGAGCGTATGAAGCGGAACAGGCAGTGTTGAGCGGAGCGGTTGTTGCTTCGAGCAGCGGCGGATACACCGGCAGCGGTTACGCCGACTACGTGAATGCTTCCGGCGATTACGTTGAATGGACCGTCAATGCGGATGTCGGCGGATTCTATGATTTGCAGTTTCGTTATGCGCTGCAAAGCGGCAGCAGGCCGCTGGAAATTCGGATCAACGGGCAAGTTGCCAGTCCATCCATGAGCTTTGCCGCGACGGGCGACTGGGCAGCGTGGACTTATGCGAGCCTTCCCCTTCAGATGCTGCGGGCCGGAACGAATATAATTCGCGCGACCGCGATCGGCTCGAACGGGCCCAACATCGACCATTTGCTTGTCAATCCATTGGAGGAAGAGCAGGAAGCCCTTGTCGGGCATTACACCTTTAACGACGGCACGGCGGCGGATTCCTCCGGCAGGGGCAACCACGGTACCCTGGCCGGAACGGCAGCCATAATCGATGACCCCGTCCGCGGTAAGGTGCTCTGGCTGGATGGCGCCGGCGGCAAGGTCGATTTGGGAAATCCCGCGTCGCTGAATATTACGGGTCCTATCACGGTCACGGCGTGGGTGAATGGCGATGTTGCCGGCGGCGGCCTCAATCGCAATATCGTCAATCGCGGGCATGGCGGTTCGCCCACGCGGGAATTGACGCTGCGGCTTGATTCCGGCGTTTATTACGATTTTGGTTCGTATGAATCCGGCATTGGCGATCAGCAGGCCACGATGCCAATTCCGGTCGGCGACATCGGGACAAACACATGGATTCATCTGGCCGGGACGTGGGACGGCTCACGCTGGAATCTCTACCGTAACGGCGTTCTGCAGAACTCATTTAATGATCCGGTCGGGCCGCTGCCGATGACGGTAGGCTGGGCCATTGGCGCACGCGGCGGTATCACCGGTTTGGAACGCGTGCTTGACGGCAGGATCGATGATGTCCGCATCTACAATGCTGCCTTATGCGCCGAGCAAATCCAAAGGATCTACAACGGCAGTCCCGTTGGCGATATCGATGGAAATGGTGTGATCAACCTGGCGGATCTGAGTTATCTCAGCGCGCAATGGCTTGGCAGCGGAACAGGGGTTCCGTCAGCGGATATCTGGCCTGTCTGCGGCGGCGATAATGCGGTGGACATGCATGAACTGCTCATTCTCATCGAACATTTTCTTACACTGGAATAGATGCCTGAGATGATACGTGCTAAATATTTTGTTTGTCGGCTGCGATGGCTGGTAGTGCTGGCGGCCTGCGCGGCCATGGCGCCGGCGGCTGAACCTCCGCATCCGATCTTGAACATCGGCGGCAGTTCCAATCCGACGTTGGCAAGCAATATTGTCAACAACTATACCGAAACGCAATACGTAGATAATTTCGTTCCGCGCCAGTCGCCGCGCAATAACAGTTACGGGTTTGTGCCGGCGGTTGTGGCCGGCGATACGGGATGGGCATGGAGTTCGTCGACGCCTAATCAGATCACCAGCACGCCAAGCGGCACTGTTTTTCCGACCACGCCGGCTTATCCCGTTTATTATCAGAACGTCCTGGTGACCAGCGGGAACACGGTGTCGATGCCGTATTACCTGCGGGCGGGAAGTTCGTCGGCCAAGTCGATGGTCTTTGAACTGATCAATCACAATAAACGCAATAAGCTGCGCAGCGACCTGAACGTGCTTGCACCCACGTATATGGCCAGCGGAAGCACGCACGCGACGCGCAACCAGGCGTACGCCCGCCGCATCGCCGTTGCCTTGCTGGACTGGGCGCATTATATGCCGGATTATGTCATGACGGCCAAGAACAGCGCTTCGTATATTAACGCCGGACCTGATTATGTGCTTTCGTCCGACCTGCAGCGGGCAAGCGACCATAACGGCCTGGCGCACGAGTGGGCCGACGACGAACTGCTGGCATTTGATGCCATCTACGACAGCCCGGCACTGGCCCAGTTGAGCACCGAATTGGGCTATGACGTGCGGCAATATATTACCGATAACCTGTACTGCAATGAAGGCGATTTCATCGCTCACCGTGTCCCGATCAATGTCGCTATCGCCAGCAACCTGTCGGGCCCCTACACGGTGCTGGCGCTGGTTGCCCGCGTCCTGAATAGGCCGGATTACATTGACTACATGGACCGCTACCTGGATGCCACCGTCACCCGCAAGATCCAACGTGATGGCACGCTTAGCGAGGGAATGGGCTACTCTATCGGCTACATTAACGAAAACCTCGGCGCTGCCCGTAACACGCGGAATTATTTCCTGACGCGCGCGGCCGATACGCCGCAACTGCAGGCTATCAGCACGCGGGCCAACACCTATGTCAGCTCGCTCGAATATGGCCGCAGCCAGTGGGAACGCGCCAGTCTGCCCAACGGCCAGCTTCCATCGTTTGGCGATACGCCCTTCAACACGTACTTTGGCGCTCGCAATACGGGTACATCCGTTCTGCTGCCGGCCTATGGTTCCGTTTCAATGGGAGCAGGCGCCACCAGCGGCACGGCAATTCAAGTGAATCAGTGTTTTGCCGGCGATAACAACCACATGCGTTCCGATACCTGCGCTTATGTGCTTTGGGCGTTCGGTAACGAGGTCCTGGGCAATGTGCGCTACCATAACGGCACGCCGGGGCGGCAATTCACCGAGCAGATCCTGGCGTATAATGCCGTCACGATCGACCGCAGCGATATGACGAGTCCTTCGGCAAGCACCTATGGCAACGGCGATCTGACGCTTTACGAACCCGGCAAGAACGGTTTGGCCGTCACTGAATTGGATGGGCAGCGGGCCTACAGCAACAAAGCCTCGCGCTATCAGCGCATCATGATGCTTAACACCGTTGATATTGATCGACCCTATCTTGTGGATGTCTTCCGCGTCACCGGCGGAACAACACACGACTATGTCTGGCACGGTTCGATCCGCTACGACCAAACGGCCCAGTGCAGCTTTGCGCTGACGCCGATGCCGGGCGAGTACCCGATGCTGGAAGGCTCCGAAGTCTGGGTCGAGCCCACCAGTTCGGGCTCTTCATTTCCCTATTATGGGTTCTTTCGCGATATGAGCACAAATCCCTGCCCCGGCAATTTCCAGATAGCCTACCTGGATGCAGGCCGCACATCGCCGCGCGACACAAAACTCTGGATGACGGCGGACCCGGCCCAATATACGGTCTATCTGGGCCGCACGCCCGTGCCGGCACGGGCCAGCGGCGAACCTGACAATTGGTGGGTCAATGGTCTCTGGCGGCCCTCGACGATCATCCGCAAACGAGCGGCCTCGGGTCCATTGAATGACCTGTTCGTCAGCGTGATCGAGCCGCTCAAGAAGGGGGCCGGGGCCATTCAGTCGGTTGAGCGATTGCCGATGACAGCAAGCGCGGTGGAATCCGTAGGGCTTCGCGTGACCTTCACGGATGGACGCACTGATACCTATCTGGTCAATCTGCACAGCCCGCAAGTCGCAGGCGCAAGCGGCGGTTCGAGCACCATTTCAACCGCCGACGGCAGCTATTCGCTGACTGGGCGCATCGGTCTGCAGATCACGGGGTCGGCCGATCCGCGCGTCTGGACGGTCAACGCAAGCGATTTCCAATATCCTGGCGGTTCGTTAGCACCTTCGGTCGTGAATTACTCCGGTTCGATCATCGGCGAGACGCGCGTGCTGGACGGGGCTGCGTGCGATGCGCTCGTGACTGAGACGCCGCTGCCGCTGGGGACCGAACTTGGCGGCAAGCACCTGTCCATGACATTCGGCACGCTTTCCGGCAGCGGAAGGAACGGCATCAGCCAGATGTTCGAGATCGACCGGGTGATCCAATCGGGAAGCGAGTATCAGATTTGTCTGAAGCACGACCACTGCCTTGAGATCACAAATGCCCTCACCGTCAACGGCAGCGGCAGCGATATCTGGGGCACGGCCGACCAGTTCCATTATGCCTATCAGGCGCAAAGCGGCGATATGACGCTGACGGCGCGCGTGCTGAGCCAGGCGAACACGAATTCCTGGGCCAAATCCGGTCTCATGATCCGGCAAAGCACGGCCGCCAATTCTGCCTATGTGGGGCTTTACGTTACGCCGGGCAACGGCGTGAGCGTGCAGTACCGCGCCGCGACGGGCGCAGGCGCCATTGACTTTGGACGGTCAACCGGCCTGGCGGCTCCGCGCTGGCTGCGGTTGGCGCGTGCGGGCGACGTGTTTACCGCTTATGAATCCGCCGATGGGGCCAATTGGTTACAGGTCGGCAGCGGCGGCATTGCCGTGCCGATGGCGTCCAGTGTTCTGGCCGGGCTGGCCGTCTGCTCGCACAACAACAGCGCCCTGAATGCCACCAGCTTTGACAATGTCAGTCTTCCGCTTTCACTGACAGGTACCGATATCGGCGCTGTCGGCCTGGCAGGCAGCGTCGAGTACAGCACAATCACAGTCGAGCAAGTGGCTCCGCTGCGGACCTTCACGGGCGAAAACACCTTTGAGATCGCTTTATCGGATTCACAGGCGGCCGCTGCTCCGGCGACTCCGACGGGGTTGACGGCCATCGCCGGAAACAGGCAGATCAGTCTAAGCTGGGATGCCGCAGCAGACGCGGAAAGCTACCGCGTCAAGCGTGCGCTCGTGTCGGGCGGGCCTTACGAAACCATTGGCAATCCTGCAGCCGCCAATTTCACCGATATGAATGTCGTAAACGGAACGAGGTACTACTATGTCATCTCGGCCGTCAACGACGCCGGCGAAAGTCTCAATTCGCCCCAGGTCAGCGCCGCCCCAAGCGTTTCGCTGCCGACGGGACTGGTAGCGCGTTATACGTTTGAAAGCGGCACGGCCGCTGACAGCAGCGGCAGCGCTAATCATGGCGTGCTCAACGGCGGCGTCAGTCCGGTCACGGACACACATCGCGGCAAGGTGCTCAGCTTTGACGGCGCAAACGGCAGCTATATCCGCGTGACCAACAGCCCCAGCCTCAATGCCGTCGCCGATCAGATCACGGTGGCCATGTGGCTCTATACGAACACCACCGCCGTCCGCCAGCTTATCGAAAAGGGCGGCACGAGCGGCTCGGCGTGGTACACAGCGCCCTGGGGCATCCGCCTGGAAACGGACAGGCGGCTTCACCTGCACTGGGGCAACGTCGCAACCCTGTACAGCAGCGCAATTGCCGCCAATACATGGACGCATGTTGCTCTTGTCTATAACTCAACCCTCGGCTCCAACCAGGCAAAGTTCTATATCAACGGCGTGCTCAATTCGCAGGCGGACTGGACCACGCTGCCGTCAACCAATACCAACGACCTGTTCATTGGGACCGATTTCTACAATAACACGTCGCGATGGGCTTTTATCGGCCGCATGGATGACGTCCGCATCTACAGCAGCGCACTAACCGCCGGACAGATCGCCGACCTGATGCTTTCCAAGCCCGGAGATCTCACGCTGGATGGAAACGTCGATATGGCAGATCTTGCTGAATTATCACGAGGCTGGCAAACGTTATACGACATAGACACGTTGTTTGAAGTGGCTTGCCACTGGCTTGAATAACAAAAGAAAGGAATCATGATGACGAAATGGATTTTGCTTTTCTGTACGATGGTATTTCCCGCCACTCTCGCCGCAGCGGCGGACACGGATGATCTTACGGTGTCGGGGCTTGTGCTCACGGAGCGGCAGAAACAGCCGGATATGGAATGGTGGCGTCAGTCCATGCAGAACCGCGACCAGCGGCTCCAGTGGTGGCGCGATGCGCGCTTCGGGATGTTTATCCATTGGGGCGTCTATTCGGGTCCCGGCGGCGAATGGAAGGGCGAAAAGGTCAACGGCTATGCCGAGCACCTGATGCGCAAATGCAAGATCCCGCGGCAGGAATACCTGGAAGAAGTCGTTCACACGTTCAACCCGACTGAGTACGATCCGGTCGAATGGGTCTCAATGGCCAAGGCCGCCGGAATGGGATACATTGTTATCACCTCCAAGCACCACGACGGCTTTGCGATGTACGATTCCAAGGTTTCCGATTATGATATCGTGGATGCGACACCGTATGGCAAGGATATCTTAATGCGCCTGCGGGATGAATGCGTCAGGCAAGGCATCAAGTTCGGTGTCTATTACTCGCACGCGTTCGACTGGGAGCACCCCAACGCCCCCGGCAACGACTGGCAGTACCAGAATCCCGGCGGCGACCTGGGCCTCTTTGGCGGCGTGAAGTGGTATGAACAGCACCCGGAAATGGTCCCGCGCATCCGCACGTATGTCGATGAAAAATCGATCCCGCAGATTCGCGAACTCATCGGCAACTACCAGCCTTCGCTGATCTGGTTCGATACCTCAAGCAAACTGCCCGGCTCCGAACTCATGCGGATCCTAAAGGCCGTCCGCGAGGAAAGCACCGACGTGGTCGTCAACAGCCGTGTCGGCGGCGATGGCGGCAACTACGGCGACTACCGCTCGACGGCGGACAGGCCCGCCGAATTTGTCCCGGTCAGCGATCCTGACTGGGAAGGCATCCCGACCACCAACGAATCCTACGGCTACAGCCGCCATGACCGCAGCCACAAGCCGCCGGCCCATTTTGTTCAACTCCTGGCAAAGGCCGTTAACCGCGGCGGCAACCTGATGATGAATATCGGACCGATGGGCAATGGCCAGTTCGCGCCGGAAGATATTGCGATCCTCAGTGCGATCGCCGATTGGATGAAGTACTATAAGCATACCGTCATCAGTGCTGTGCGTTCGCCTTTGCCGCTGCAGAACTGGGGCGCGGTGACCCGCAAAGAGAACACGCTCTACCTGCACGTCTTCGAGTGGCCGGCCGACCAGAAACTTGTTTTGGCCGGGCTTAAGAATAAGCTTGTCTCTGTGGAGATGTTGAATAAGGATAAGAAGGAACCGCTTGCTTTCTCTCGCGTTAATCCGATGGATACCCGGATAGCGCTTCCAAAGAATGCGCCCGATTCGATGGACAGCGTTATTGAAGTTGTGTTCGAGGGCGGGCCGGATGTCGTCAAGTCGCGCCTGCTGGATGCGGGCAGGGCCAATCGCTTGCACGTGTTCGACAGCGACGTTCACGATCGCGTGCGTTTCCTGGACGGCAAAACGAACCGCGACTGCACAACGGAGTGGGACGATCCTAAAGCTATTCTCACCTGGAATGTGCGGAACGATGCGCCCGCCGATTTCAATATCCAGCTGATAACGGTTCTGAAAACTTCGAGCGGCGGCACATGCGAGCTAAAGATCGACGGGCAGGTCATTCCGGCAGCGATCGGCAAAGAGCCGGTTACCGGCGCCGGACGCATGGCCCTGGCGGAAGGGGAGCATGTGATCAGCATTCGCCCGCTCGAATCCAACAAAGGCAAATCGATCCAGCTTCGCGCTGTCGATCTGGTACCCGTTTTAGAAAAGGAAATCTAATGATCAGGATGATGCAGTATTCAATAACTGTTCTGACATTTCTAACGGTTATCGCGGGCAGTGCGCCTGCCGAGTCGAAGAGGCTTGCGGACAATTGGGAATTTTATCGCGGCGATCTGGGCGGCGTGTGGGAGGCGCTTCGAAGCGATAAGCTCAGCGGCGGGCTGCCGGTGTGGGAGAAGGTCCGTTTGCCGCACTGTTATAATGCCTTCGATTCGGTTGACCCGGATACGCCCTATTACCAGGGCCCGGCGTGGTATCGCACGCAGCTCAAGATCGACAATCCGTATCCCGGCGGCCGGACGCTTTTGCATTTTGAGGGAGCCGGACAAAAAGCGGATATCTATATTGATCAGCAAAAGATTGCTTCGCACGTCGGCGGCTATAACGAGTTCATCGTGGATATTACCGATGGGGTTGACGCTTACGAGAAGCAGCCTTATTTCGCAAAGCAGTCGCCGGATCGCATGGCCAAGCCGGGCGTGATTCCGCTGACGATCCGCTGCGACAACTCGCGCGACCTGGAGTCGATCCCGTCCAGCCTGAGCGATTTCAACGTTTACGGCGGGCTGTACCGCTACGTCAATCTGGTGTATGTGCCCGCGGTCTCGTTCGAATCCGTGCACATTAAGACGGAGCATCAGGCGGACAGTTGGAAAGTCTTCGTAAAGGGGAATATTTTTAATCCCGCTGGGAAGAACGATAACGTCACGGCGGCCGTTCGCATCCTGGCGCCCGACGGCACGCAGGTGTTGAAAACGGAAAAGTCGTTTGCCGCAAATCAGCGATCGATTGATCTGCTGGAGACTGAACTGTCCAACCCTGTCCTCTGGTCCACCGATAACCCGCGGCTCTATCAGTGTGTGGTCGATCTGAAAGGCCCTGATGGAAACTTTTCAATGACCGAAGGTTTCGGCTTTCGTTGGTTTGAGTTTGCGGAAAAGGGGCCGTTCTACCTGAACGGCGAACGCCTTTTGCTTCGCGGCACGCACCGCCACGAGGACCATGCCGGCCTTGCCGCCGCCATGACAGAAGACCTGATTCAAAAAGAGATGCGCCTGATGAAAGACATGGGCGTGAATTTCATTCGCCTTGGGCACTATCCGCAATCCAGGTACGTGCTGGATCTGTGTGACGAACTCGGAATCCTGGTCTGGGAAGAGATCCCATGGTGCCGCGGCGGCGTGGGCGGCGACGCCTACCGGCAGCAGGCCCGCAACGCACTCCAGACCATGATCCATCAGCATCGCAATCATCCCTCTGTCATCATTTGGGGCCTTGGCAACGAGAACGACTGGCCGGGCGATTTTGAGACGTTCGATAAAGAGCAGATCCGAGCGTTTATGAGCGAATTGAACGATCTGGCGCATTCGCTGGACCCCCAGCGAAAGACGGCCATCCGCCGCTGCAATTTCTGCAGCGACATCGTCGATGTCTATTCGCCCTCGATCTGGGCCGGGTGGTATCGCGGCAAGTTTATCGAATACAAAGACGTGTCCGAAAGCGAGATGAAGAAAGTCAACCATTTCCTGCATGTGGAATGGGGCGGCGACAGTCACGCCGGAAGGCATTCGGAGAACCCTTATGCCTCTGTGATGGGCGTCGAGGCATCCGGGCAGGCGGATGAAAGGGGGCTGGATTACCTGATGACCGGCGGGCAGGCCCGTGCCTCTAAAGACGGCGACTGGTCCGAAAGCTACATCTGTGACCTGATCGACTGGCACCTGAAAGAACAGGAAACCATGGACTGGCTTACCGGTACGGCCTTTTGGATCTTCAAGGACTTTTCGACGCCGCTTCGGCCGGACAATCCGATCCCGTATATGAATCAGAAAGGCGCGGTCGAGCGCGATTTGACGCCAAAAGAAGCCTATTACGTTTATCAGTCGTACTGGACGCAAAAGCCGATGGTGCGGATCTATGCGCATAGCTGGCCGGTTCGCTGGGGCAAACGCGACGAAGAAAAGACGGTCAAGGTCTATTCCAACTGCGCGCAGGCGGAGCTGTTTGTCAATGGCAAGTCCGCCGGCGTCAAAGAGCGCAATAGCCAGGATTTCCCCGCCGCGGGCCTGCGCTGGTCCGTCAAATTCAAGAACGGGATAAACCACCTACAGGCCATCGCCCGCAAGGACGGCGTCGAAGTCGTTGACGAGATCACGTTCCGCTATGAAACCCGCCAGTGGAAAAAGCCCGCTCGTCTGTCGCTCAGAATGATGGCCAGACACGCTGATCGCGTCACGCTGCAGGCCGAACTGCTGGATGAGAAAGGTGTGATTTGCCTTGATGCGCGAGATTTTGTCCAGTTCGGCTCAACCGGCGATGGAACCTTGATCGATAATCTTGGAACGGTTCGAGGCGCACGCAAGGTGCAGCTTGCCAACGGCCGCGCGCAGATCGACATTCGGCTCAATAAAGGCAGATCAGCTGCCAGCGTCACGGGCCTTGACCTGCCGACGGCGTTTCTTGAAATCGCGCCCATTGCGGAAGAGCCGCAATTAAAGAGCATGACCCGAGCGCAGCAGGCATTGGAGGTTGCCCAAATCGACCGCCAGCGCATTTTAAAGCTGGCGGATTCGTACCTGTCAGCCGCTGCCATTTCGATTCGCGATTACCCGGCGCCGTTCGAACCGGCCAAACCGGGAGACTTCTATTCGATGGGCGATTACTGGTGGCCCAATCCGGATACCGCTGACGGCCTGCCGTATATTCAGCGCGACGGTCAATCCAATCCGGGCAATTTCATCGCACATCGGATGGCGATCCGCCGGCTGCGCGACGCGGTTGCGGCATTAGCGGCCGCTTACGCGCTGGAAGGCAACGAAGCGTATGCGCAGAAGGCGGTTGAATTGCTGAAGGTGTTCTTTGTTGATGAAGATAGGAAGATGAACCCGCACCTGCTTTACGCGCAGGCGATTCCGGGCGTCAGCACCGGCCGCGGCATCGGGATCATCGATACCCTGCACCTGGCTGAGGTGCCGCTTGCCGTCGAAGCCTTGAACTCATCCAAGGCGCTTACGCGCGAGATTCTGGCAGGCCTCAAACAGTGGTTTGCGGCGTACTCTGAATGGATGGTGACCCATCCGCAAGGTATCGCGGAACTCAACGCGGCCAATAACCATAGCGTCGCTTACCTTGTGCAATTGGCCTCATTCGCGCGACTGACGGGCGATGCGGCCAAACTGGAGCTTGCGCGAAACCGCTTCAAAGAGATCGTGGCCCAGCAGATGGATCTGGACGGCAGCTTTCCGGCGGAACTGGCGCGGACAAAACCATACGGCTATTCCATTTTTCAGCTGGATAATATGAGCCTGCTGTGCCAACTGCTCTCGACGGAATCGGAAAACCAGTGGACCTTCGAGCTTGCGGACGGGCGGACGATGTCAAAGGCGATCGAGTTCCTCTATCCTTACCTGCAAGACCGGGCTAACTGGCCTTATCCGGCGGACATCGAGCATTTCAATCAATGGCCCGTGCGGCAGCCGTCTCTTCTGCTGGCAGGGTTGGCGCTTGGGCGAGCGGATTACCTGGAGCTTTGGAAGACGCTGGAGGCCGATCCTCAAGATTTGGAGATCCGCCGGAACATGGCGGTAACCCAGCCCGTTCTTTGGCTTATCCATGAACACGATGTCCCACTGCTCGGTAAAAATGTTAAATAATCCATTTCATTTTGAAAGGACTAAAATGCGAATCGGAACATTCAGCTATTTAATTGCAGCCATACTATGGACGGGCGCGTCTATGCTTGAGGCAGCCCAGACAGAGCAGCCTTCACAACAGGCCAAAGCGGCCCCTGAAGTCCGAACACCCAAGGCGCCCGCGACGCCTCGCATTAATGGCGCTTCGATCTTTGGCGTGCGGCCCGGACATCCGTTTCTTTATCAAATCCCCGCTACAGGCGAGCGGCCGATGACGTTTTCCACTCCAGACCTGCCGGAAGGACTTCAGCTTGATTCGAAAACGGGCTTGATCACCGGTATGCTGAAAAGTGCCGGCGAGTTTACACTTGTCCTCAAAGCGGAAAACGCGCTTGGAACCAACGAGAAGAAGTTTAAGATCGTCGTTGGCGAGACGATTGCCCTGACGCCGCCGCTCGGATGGAACAGTTGGAATTGCTGGGGACCGATGGTCGATGCTGACAAGGTGCTCAAAAGCGCCAAGGCCATGGTCTCTTCCGGCCTGATCCAGCACGGATGGTCCTACATCAATATCGATGATGCCTGGCAGGGCGTACGCGGAGGTGAGTTTAACGGCATCCAGGGCAATGAAAAATTCTCGGACATGAAAGGTCTGTGCGATGCCATTCACGCCATGGGCCTCAAGGTCGGTATTTATTCCACGCCGTGGACGACCTCCTATGCCGAATACATCGGCAGTTCATCCGAGAATCCCGAAGGAACGTGGCAAAAGCCCACGATCCCCAAGAAGGGCAACCTGAATAAGAAAACCCTCCCCTGGGCCATCGGCCAGTATTCCTTCGCCGTCAATGACGCCAAACAATGGGCCGCCTGGGGGATCGATTATCTCAAGTATGACTGGAACCCCAACGAGGAACCTGAGACCCGCCAGATGTACGATGCCCTGCGCGCCAGCGGCCGCGACATCGTCCTGAGCCTCTCGAACAGCATGCCGTTTGCCAACGTGCCGGTGCTGTCGAAGATCGCCAACTGCTGGCGAACCACCGGCGACATTCGCGATAACTGGCAATCCATGAGCAGCAAGGGTTTCGGCCAGGATAAGTGGGCGCCCTATCAGAGCCGGGGCCACTGGAACGACCCCGATATGCTGGTGATAGGCTTTGTCGGAGGTTGGGGCGGCCGCGCCCCCAAGCCCAGCGGCCTGACGCCTGACGAGCAATACACGCACATTACCCTCTGGTCCCTGGTCTCTTCGCCGCTGCTGATCGGATGCGATATGGAACGGCTGGATGAATTTACGTTCAACCTCTTGTCCAATGACGAGGTACTGGCCGTCAGCCAGGATGCGCTCGGGCGGCAGGGGACTTGCGCGGCCAAATCCGGACCGGAGGATACGCTGAGGATCTATGCCAAAGACCTGGAAGACGGCTCCAAGGCGATTGGTCTTTTCAACATGGGCGATCAGCCCGCGGAGGTTACGGCCAAATGGTCCGATCTGCAGCTTTCCGGCTCGGCGGCTGTTCGCGACCTCTGGCGGCAAAAAGATCTTGGTAATTTCGATTCACAGGTTATAATGACGGTCGCCCCGCATGGCGCCGAACTGCTGAAGGTCTCAGCGCTGACTGCAAAGTAGGCCAACTTGAAACGAAATAGTATGCAGGAGAGAATGGAATGAAGACTTCCGGCGTGTATGGTATATCCCTGATTATTATGTGGCTGCCTGTGTTCGGATACAGCGCCATAGCGCAACAACCTTTGCGGATTGAAAACGATAGTGCTGCGGTGATGCTGCGGATTGATAAACAAGCGGCGGACATCAAGTTCAAACAAGTATCCCTGTTCAAAGAGACTTCGATTACGTTTTCGGAAAAACCCGCCTCTGCGGAGGTTCGTCCCATCGATGATCCGCTATGGGGGAAGGGACAGACGCTTGATATCCAATGTGCATCCGGCTCTTCGTACACCATGACGCTCTATCCTGAGCAGCCGTTTATCTTTTTGCAGATGAAGCTCAAGAATGCATCAAGCCAAACGGCGATTCACAAGAATATTGTTCCGTTTAAGCTCAGGGCCGCCGGCAGATCGGTTCAGTCGCTCAAGGCCCTCGGCACAGGCGGGCTGACCGGCGTGGCTAAAAAGTCAAACTCCGGCAGCTATGCCTTTCTTGCCATCGCCGACCCGAACACGCGAGAAGGGATCGTGGCTGCCTGGCTGACCAACGAACTCGGCAGCGGCGTCCTCTTCAGCGATGTGCTCGGGCAGGCAGTTGTCATGGATCCGCGTATCGATTTTGGCTCTCTGCGCATTGGGGGCGGACAAAGCCAGGCCCTGGAGACCTTCATCCTTGGCGGCTTTACGGACGCCCGCTTGGGATTGGAGGCCTATGCGGCCGCGGTGGCCAAAAAATACGCGGTCAAATTGAAGCCGCAGCCGGTTGTTTACTGCACCTGGTACCACGCCGGAGCATCCAACGAAAAGGACCTTGCTAAAAACGCCGCATTTGCACAGCAGAATCTTGCTCCTTTTGGCTTTTCCGTGGTCCAGATCGACGACAAATGGCAGGATGGCGTTCGCTCCAACGGCCCGCAGAAGGTATTTGAAAGGATCAAGCCGGATGGACCGTATCCAGCGGGCATGAAAGCCACGGCTGACCGCATCAAATCGCTCGGACTGACGCCGGGAATCTGGTTCATGCCGTTCGCAGGGACCTTCGACGACCCGTACTTTTCCGACAAGCAGTACCTTTTTGCGACCAAGGACGGCCAGCCCTTCGATACCAAATGGGGCGGCACTTGTTTTGACCTGACCAATCCCAAGACACAGCAGTATGTCTATGATACTGCTCATCGAATCGCTCACGAATGGGGCTATCAATATTTCAAGATGGACGGCTTGTTTACTGGAACCGCCGCGCGCCTGATGTATGTCAACGACCGCTACAAGGACGATCAATTCGGCGAAACAACATTGCACGACCCCAACATGACGCATATCCAGGCGTACCGGACGGGCCTCGGGATCGTCCGCAAGGCCGCCGGACCGGAGGTGTTCTTTCTCGGCTGCTGCATCCAGCAGAATATACGGTGCTTCGCCCCGGCGATGGGCCTGGTCGATGCGATGCGAATCGGCCCGGATAATAATCGCATGTGGGAGGCCATGCTGCGCGGCCCCGATTACGGCAGCCGCAGTTACTTCCTGAACCGGCGCGTGTGGTACAATGACCCCGACCCCATCTACGTTCAGGAGGATGTCCCGCTGGAGCAGGCGCGCTCGCTATGTTCGTGGGTAACGATTGCCGGCCAACTTAGCGCCAGCAGCGTCGATTATACCAAACTGACGCCGGAGCGGTTCGACATCCTGAAGCGGACGATGCCCTCACATACTCTGACGCCTCGCCCTGCGGACCTGTTTGAGCAGAAGATCCCGCGCATCTGGCTCTTGACCGATGAAAGCTCTGGCACACAGCGCGATGTCATCGCGCTGTATAACTGGGACGGCAAGCAGGCAGCGAAGATCAGCTATCCGCTGGAGAAGCTCGGGCTCGATGGCAAGCAGCAATATGTCGGCTTTGATTATTGGACGAATACCTTTGTCAAACCATTCAGCGGCCGCATCGTCGCCGAACTTGCGCCAACGGCCTGCAAAATCCTCTCTGTGCGGCCGGTCAGCGAGTCGCCGCAGGTCCTCGGCACCTCGCGCCATATCACGCAGGGCATCATGGACATCAAAAAGGAAAACTGGAACGCTGTCTCCAAAACGCTCGAAGGGACAAGCGAGCTGGTCGGCGGCGATCCTTATGAGATAAGATTGGCGGCCTTCAAAAAAGACGGCCCATGGAAATTCAAAGCGGCAGCAGTCTCAGGTGTCGATGGTCAAACGCCCGCCGCGACAATCCGTCTGATCAGCCAGGAAGGGCCTTATATTCGCGTTCTGATCGAATCGCCTCAAAGCCTTTCAATCAACTGGAAGGTCCAATTCGAATAAGGTCGTCTGAGCGAGGAACGTAAGTGACCCGATGCGCGTTTGGGTAATCCGTATTTATTGTCACCGGGGCTCTGCGCTGGCTTGGTCATCCGGCACTACTATTTCCGGATAGCCTCAAGCACCGGCGAATTGCGCACCACAAGCCGGCGGACCTCTTCGAATTGCGCCGCGGGGATGCCTTCGGCAAGCTGCGCCTTGAAGTTATCGATCTCGAGCCCATCGACGTCGATGCAGACCATCGCCGGCCGCCAATCGTCTTTTTCAAAGCTCAGCGTTATATTCGCCAGTTCCAGGTCTTTGACGTGCCGGGCGAACAGTCCGTAAGCCGGCATCGTGCCGATCTTGCTCGGTTCCGGGTAACCGGCGCCCAGCTCCTTAGGCGTGATCGCGGCGTCTTCCTTTGTCCCGCCGCCGGCAAAGACCAGCCGGATATTTTCCAGCCGAACGCCTTCAATTGGCTCGCCCGGCACGCCGGTGATCTGAATGCCGCTGCGGCGGTCAATGCCTGCTGCAATCACGTTGGCGATCAGGATATTGCGGGCCTTGCTCGGGACGGTCACCTCCGGCCCGCGGTTGCGTTTGCCCGTGGTAATATAGATCGGGTAATCATCCACCTCCATCATGGTCAGATTGCTGATGACGATGTTTTCCATGATCCCGCCGTCCACCTCCTCCAGGGCCAGTCCTTTGCAGGCACGGAATGTGCAGTTACTGACGGTTACGTTACGGAAGCCTCCGTTGGCTTCGGTGCCGAATTTAATGCGGCCGTTCTTATTCTTGCTGGGTTTCATCGTGCCATCCAGCAGCGTCCCTTCTTCAAACGCTGAAACCTGGCAATTGACGATGGTCAGATTTTCCGTGATGACGTTCCTTTTCAAGGCAAAGCTGCTCTTGGGACACAGGGCATCGTCGTTGGGCGCATTGATGCGGCAATTGGAAATGGTGGTATTCCTGCAGCAATCGATGTCGATGCCGTCGCGGTTGGTGTCCATGGTTACGTTGTCAACCGTCATGCCGTCACAGCCGGTCGCCAGGATCGCGAAATGTCCGCCGTGATAGATCGTAAAATCGCGCATCAGCACGTTCCGGCACAGTTTCAGCGCGATCGCCTTATTGCCGAGCCGGACCGGTTCGAATGGCCTGCGCTCGGCGTCCGGCTTATCCCAATTCGAAAATCCGGTCATGCGATCCTGCGGCCCGTCGCCTTTGACCAGTCCGCCGCCGTCGATCATCCCCGGGCCGGTAATGGACACGTTGGTCAGATTCTCGCCCCAGATCAGGCTATTGTGAAAGAACGTGTGCCCGCCGTCCTGGTAGGCGATCCCTTCCCAAGGTTCGATCGGATCATAGGCGTTCATCTCCTGCGGAGCGCCCAGGATCGTCGCGCCCTGGCCGATATACAAATGCACATTGCTTTTCAGATGGATGCTGCCGCTCAGGTACGTGCCCGCCGAAAGGTAAACCGTCCCGCCGCCCTTTTCAGCGCAAGCCTCTATCGCGCGGTTGATCGCCGCATGGTCAAGCACCTTGCCGTCGCCTGCCGCGCCGAAATCATAAACATCATATACGGACCTTGCCGACTTGCCGGCAAGCGGCTCTGCGGCACACGACATTAAGCCGATTGCGCCGACCAGCGCCGCACATGATAAAATAATCCTGACCTTGCTCATAAAAACTCCTTTCCTCATGAGATTCTTTATTTATGCAGCTTTTCCAGCTTTGGCTTTTCCACGATGGCCGTCGCCCACAGGAAACCCGCGACTGCCTCCTTGGCGTTGATCATCTTTTTATAATTGATATACTTTGCATAGTCGGCCTGCACGCCCAGGCCATCGCAGGCGCTGTAGATATCGACCAGTCCTTTGTCGTTGATCCGCGCATTATCGACGATCCCGCGATAGCCCTTCTCGACAACGCCGGCGTAGTCGCTTTTTTGGAGCAGCCCCAGTTCAATGCCCTTTGCGACTGCGTAGGTGAACATTGCGCTGCCGGAGGTGTCGGTCCAGTTATCGGGCCGATCCCCCTTATCGACCACCTGGAACCAGCGGCCGCTCTGCGGATCCTGCGTGCGCTTCAGACCCGCGGCCAGCCGCCGGTAGACATCCTCGATCGCCGTGCGATTTGGATGGTCCTGCGGCAGAACAGCCAATGTCTCAACGATGACAAGCGCATACCACCCAAGTCCCTCGCTCCACACCTCCGGCGAAAGTCCCGTCCGCGGGTCCGCCCAGCGCGCAGCCTTCTGGCCGTGTCCCGGTTCATAGATCCCGTGCAGGTATAGCCCGGAATCGCCGGCCTGCGCCCGTTTGGCGTAGACGCTTATCTGCCGGGTGGACTCGTCCCAGGCATAGTCCGCCTGCCCGATGGATTTGCCGTAGCGCGTCAGGAACATTTGTCCCATGAAAATCCCGTCGATCCACATCTGCCCAGGCATGCCGTGCGCGTGCCAAAAGCCTCCATCGTTGTTGCGCGGATAACCCTCAAACGCCTTGAAGATCGTATCGGCCGCCTTCTTGTAGCGTTTGTCATTCGTCTGTTCATACAGCATCACCAGCGTGTTGCCGGTCATCATGTTATCCAGATTCGTGAAGGCGATCTTCTGCGTCTTGCCGCGGGATGTGGCGGCATCAAGGAAGTTGCCGTTTTGGTCAACCAGCGAATCGATGTATTTCTTTGTGTAATCGAAATATCGTTTATCGCCCGTGGCCTTGTAGAGCATTTCGAAGCCGTAAAGCGTATGGCCGTTGACATAGGTCCATGCGTTCCAATAGGCCTGCCGGTAATCGGGCCAACGCGCCATCACCGTTTCAGCCGTCGCAACCGACCAGAAGGGCGGCTGCTCGCCGGGCCTGTAATTCAATCGCGCCTGGGGCACTGCCGTCGCGGCGGCGTCTTCCTGCGGTACGGTTCCCGGCGGCAGGATATTGCCCTTCGCTTTGTTGGTGATAGTGCCCCAGTAATTTTCGGCATCAGAGACATTGACGGCGGCGATATTCAACTCCGAAAGCGTTCCCGTGTAGAGGATCGCCGTCTCTCCTTTGGCAAGGTCGATCCGCGTGACGCCTTTGCCGGCATCTGATAATTTGAACGCACGCGTGCCTGCCGCCTTGATCTGGCCCGACATGTCGGTCTTGACAGAACACGGTTCTCCCGCCAGGCTCTCGATGCGGATGAAAGCAGTTTGGCCGTCTTGCCGCACAGCGCTCACCAGGAATGCTCCTTCGGCCCTCATATTGTGAAATGCCGCATCCTTCCAGTCGGTGGGCACGGCGGGAAAGACACGGATAGTATCGCCGTAGCTGGTAAGGATCATGTCCTGGAGGCTCCGCGCGGCCAGCAATGGTGTTTCGATGACGGGCGAGCCTTCGATATAAAAGGTATTGGGCTGCGCGGGGAACTTCTCGTGATCCAGCGACTTGAGAATTGATTCAAGTGCCTTATTGCCCTGGCCCTTCATCGCCTGCATCGACGCGGCCGCCAGCCACGAATACCCGCGAAAGGCCTCCGAATACGAAAGCCAGTGTGCAAGCGATCGATCGATAAGTTCGCCCTGCGCCGCATCGTCGTAGGTATATTCATAAAAAGGATAGACCATGAACATGTGCGACCAGTGACGGTGCGAATACGCGAACGGCTGTTCAGCCCCAACCATGAATCCCTGCCGCGGATCGACCGGGTACGCGGCCAGGCTGGTCAATACCGTTTTAACTTCCGCGATCGCAGGGTCGTTCAGTTTCAGCCGGTCATTGGCGTACACCATTGCGCCCATCATCCACTTGAAGATCGAAAGATTATAATTGCAATCCCGCGGCGGCGGGTAGCCCTCGCGCGTGTATTCCGGCGAACCGCTCGGCTTGAGGTGGTACTTGCCGTCGGCACCCTTTTCCACATAGTAGTCCATGAAGAACCGCCAATGCCCCTTCAGCAGCGGGTAAAGTTTTTCGCGCAGCAGCGCATCATCCATCGTCGCGCGGTATTGCTGCCAGACGTTGTGCAGCGCATAACCCAAATTGCCGACCTCGTAATTCGACGTCGGGCATGAACGCTCCAGTGTAATGGGGCTCGACCGGCCGATCGCGCAGCGTCCATTTCCCTGCGCGTTCTTCTCAAGGTTGTCCTTGTATTTCAGCATCCAATCGATCATTGAATTGGCAAGGTCATTGTGATTGGATGCGTAGAAGGGCGCATAGGCGCACTGGATATTCAGGTTCCACCAGATGCCCGGCCATTTCGTGCCGCGAAGATACCAGGGTCCCGCCAGGTCCAGGATGGGGCGATCGCCGCGCGTGGCCGAAGCCATCTTATACATCTGGATCCAGTAAAAACTTTCAAATCGTGAATTCGGCAGCGACAGAAAACTCTTTTGATAGAAATCGTGCCACCAGTCCCTATGTGTCTGCACGAATCGGTTTATATCCGTACCGGCGGCCCGTTTCACGTTGTCGATGGCCTGCTGTTTGGCCGTTGTGCCCGGCCAGGAGTGTGTCGTGCTGATATAAACCCGATACATGTCCTTGCCGCTGTCAACGGTCTTCCATGCGGTCACATACTGACCCGGCCCGCGCCCTTCCGTATCAAACTCGACGCTTTCGGGCATCTCCTGCACGCTAACGGTAACGCCGTCGATCGTTTCTCTCACCTGCGGCGGATACGGCCTGGTATTCTTTTTGCCTTGCTCATCGGGCCGCGACGTCTGGCAGATGTCCGGCTGCCATTGCAGATCGAACGTCTCACTGCCTTCGGTGAGCACATCCAGCAGGATTATTTCCTCTGCCGCGTGCGTCAGCGCACGGATCGCTATTGCCCCGCGATCGGTCCTGACGGCGCCTCGAGTCTCCGCGTTCCACAGGTCCAGCCGCATCTGCCCCTGTGGATTTTGCCCTTTATAACGCAGCAGAAAATTGCCATGCGGCATGCGGCAGCGGCCCGTATAGATGCTGCTGCTGTTGCGATGATCATACGCATCCGTCCGGCTGACCTCGAAGTACAGGCCTTTGTCCTTTTGCCAGAATACCGTCCCAATGATCCCATTGCCCACGAACGCGCCATCGTTCCAGCCGCTGGGCATCTGGGTCCATATCAGATCGCTGCGCGACAGGAACTTGGCCCAATCGACATTAACCTGGATCTCTTGTGAAAAGCAAACAGAAACGAATACGATCATGAAGGCTGGTGTGATTCGCCAAGCGGCGTGATTGCACATTATCGCTTCTCCGTAATTGTAATGTGATTTCAATTTAAGCGGCGCTTAATGCCCTAATATATTATATTCACAGTTTGCCGGCCGTTCATACGCCATTTTTCGCAAGAATTTCATTTTTTGCCGTACCTTGACGGACTTGGGCGGGAATATAATAATAACGTTAGTCTGCGTACCCTCGGGCCATGCAAAAAACGCGAAAAGACAAAAATGTTTCTGTTGCCGCAATGATTATTTGCTGATATTCGTTTAGTCTGGAAACGCTTTTTACTTTGAAAGGACTCTGGATATGTCACGAGTGATCCGTCACGTCTCGAAATCGTTGTTCTGCGGCATTGCTGTATTGCTGTCCGTGCTTGCGCTTGCCTCCTGCAAGGTCAGCCAGCGGGCCTCCACACCCTCCGCGCCCGCGTGGCCGTATGCGAATGAAACCAAAGAACAGAAGGACGCCCGCATGGCCTGGTGGCGGGATGCCCGGTTTGGCATGTTCATTCATTGGGGCGTCTATTCCGTTCCGGCGGGGACTTACAACGGCCAGCAGATCAAAGGCATCAGCGAATGGATCATGAACCGCGGCAAGATCCCGGTGGCCGAATACAAGGCCTACGCCAAAGAGTTTAATCCCGTCAAGTACGACCCGGACGCCTGGGTCCGCCTGGCCAAGGAAGCGGGAATGAAGTATATTGTCATCACCTCCAAGCATCATGACGGCTTTGCGCTGTTCGATTCAAAAGTGACGGATTGGGACGTGGTTGACGCGACCCCTTACGGAAAGGACCTGCTAAAGCCGCTGGCCGAGGCCTGCCGCAGGCACGGGATGAAATTTGGGTTCTATTATTCGCAGGCCCAGGACTGGAGCCATCCCGGCGGGGCGGCTGCCCGCAAGCCGGTTAAGGATGGTTATGATACGCTTCCCGCCGATGCCGATAAGATCGACGCCTATACCGCCGAACACAAAGGCCATTGGGACCCGGCCCAGGAAGGCGACATGGACGAGTACCTTCGCAGCATCGCCATGCCGCAGGTCAAAGAGATCTTGTCCAACTACGGCGACATTGCCATTCTCTGGTGGGATACGCCGACCGGCATGAACCCCGAGCGCGCCGCCATGTTCGAGCCGGTCGTCGGACAGGTTCCCGGCATCATTACCAATAACCGCCTTGGCGGCGGTTTCACCGGAGATACCGAAACGCCCGAGCAGCGCATCCCCGCCACGGGTTTCGTTGATCGTGACTGGGAGACCTGCATGACCATGAACAGCACGTGGGGCTTCAAGAGCTATGACCAGAACTGGAAATCCACAGAGACCCTTCTGCGCAACCTGATCGATATCGCCAGCAAAGGCGGCAACTACCTGCTGAATGTCGGGCCAACCTCCGAAGGCGAGATCCCGCAGGCGAGTATCGATCGTCTGAAAGAGGTCGGTCAGTGGATGAAGGTCAATGGCCGATCCATTTACGGCACAACGGCCAGTCCTTTCGCGAATCTGCCATGGGGCCGCTGCACCACGAAGGAAACCAAAAACGGCACAATCCTTTTTTTCCACGTGTTTGACTGGCCCACAGACGGCAAACTCGTTGTGCCAGGGCTTAAGAACAGCATCAAAAAGGCTCGGCTTCTGGCGACTGGTCAAACCGTCCAGACGCAATCAACCGCCGAAGGTGCAACGCTGATGCTGCCTGCCAAGTCGCCCGATCCCATCGCGGCGGTGATTGCCGTAAGGATCGACGGCCCGCTTGCCATAGAGCAGTCGCAATGAAAGCCGTGGGCGTTTATTGCGCGGGCCTATTTTCAGCAATGCTGTTTTTAGCGGCAGGATATGCCGCAGGCGATGCGCCGCCGGAGGTCAATTTCGAGAGCCTGGTCTCGCGCGCGGACCTGTTTTATGAGAAGCCCGCGTATAAAGGCGAAGAAGGACTGCCGATTGGCAATGGCCGCATGGGCAGCCTCGTCTGGACCTCGCCGGCCGCTCTGAAATTACAGATTAATCGCGTGGACGTGTTCGCCAATAATGCCGCCGCCAACAGCTTCCCGGAGCGGCACAGCGACTACTGCGGCGGCTGTGCATTCGTAGATATCGATTTTGTCCGCTTTGGCGCCGATGTATTTGCAGAAGGCGCATCGCAGTCGCTTTCCTGTTACGATGGCCTTGTCAATGTAAACGGCAGCGGCGTTACGGCACAGGTCCTGGCCTGGCGCGAGCAGGACGTCTTTGCCGTTCGCATCACCGATCAAAGGGCCAAACCCGATGGGATCGCGATCAGCCTCCGCATGCTTCGTGCGCCCGTTGTCAAGACGAGAAGCCATACGGCCGCGTCAGAACTCATAGCCCAGGATGACAGGATCCTTCTCACTCAGAAATTTACCGAGGATGATTACTACTGCGGTTCAGCCGTGGCAGTTGCGATCGCTGGAAGAAACACTTTGGTACGCCGGTCCAACGACCAAGAGCTTCAATTGATTGCTGAACCCGCGCAAGGTTCATTTACGATTTTTATCTCCAGCAGCGCAAGCTTTGACCGCGATCAGGACCTTGCCGTCCAAGCGTTAACGCAACTGGATGCCGCCCGCGGCAGAGGCTACGCCGGCCTGCTCCAATCCAATAAGAAATGGTGGCATGATTTCTGGGCCAAATCCTTCATTCATCTGCACAGTGCCGATGGAACGGCCGACTTCATCGAACAGAACTATACGTATTATCTGTACATTATGGCATCAAGTTCGCGCGGCAGGTTCCCCGCCAAGTTCAACGGCATGCTTTGGACCACCGACGGCGACCGGCGCGCCTGGGGCGGTCAGTACTGGGGCGCCAATCAAAGCTGTCTCTACAACGCCCTTATGCCCACCGGCCGCTGGGAACTGATGGACCCGATGTTCGATATGTACACTGCCATGTTCGATGCCTGTGCGCTGGCGGCGCGGCAGCAGTGGGGCAGTGAAGGCATTTTCGTTCCGGAAACGTGTACGTTCGACGGCTTTGCGTCGTTGCCCGATGACATTGCCGCTGAGATGCGGGACCTTTATCTTGTCAAAAAGCCCTGGAGCCAGCTCTTGCAGCGCTTTCGCGATTATGCCGCCACGAAGCAGCCGCACTCAAGCCGCTGGAACTGGATTGGCGGCGGCAAATGGCAGGATGGCAAATGGCTGCCCGTGGAACGGCCCGAGAGCCCCTTCGGCCCTGTTACGCATATCTTTTCGCGCGGCGCTAAGATCGCTTACATGTACTGGCAGCGTTACGAATACACGATGGATGAGCTATGGCTGCGCGACCGCGCCTACCCGATGCTCAAAGGAGTTGCTGAATTCTACCGCCATTTTCCGAATCTCAAAAAGCAGGCCGACGGCAAATACTATATCGATCACGTCAACAGCAATGAATCCGTTCGCGACGCCCGCCACACCGATGAAGAGGTCAGCGCGATGAGGGGCATTCTGCCCGCGGCCATCCGCGCTGCCGAGATCCTCAACGTCGATCCTCAACTGCGTACCGCCTGGACAGAGCTGCTGAATAATTTGGCTTCGCTGCCGGTCAGCGGCGAAGATACGCAGCAGCCGCGTTGGATGCGTGCCTTGTCGGCGGCTAGCGGCAACCCCTCGGGACGTCCCGACGGCAATACAATGCCGCAGTGGTTCTTTGATCTGTGTACGCTCGAAAACACGGACGTATCCACTCGCCGGATCGCCGAGACGACCTTTGAAGGCTATCTTCGCGGCGGCGTCAATCCTGAGCAGCATATTGGCGTCCTTTCCAAAGTCGCCGTCACCGCCGCCATGATGGGCCGCGCCGATGCGATTCGTTATCTCTTGCCCAATCAGCTCAGGTACCCGGACCGTGCGCCGGTTCTGCCCAACCGGATGGACCAGCGCGAAGGAGAGCAAACCACCAGCGTCCAGCGGCTCGGCCGCGCCGCCGATGCCCTGCACAATGCCCTGCTTCAAAGCGTCGGTTCCGGCCCTGCCCAGCCGCCGGTCATACGCGTCTTTGGCGCCTGGCCAAAAGAATGGGACGCTGCCTTCACATTGATGGCTCGCGGCGGATTCGAGGTCTCATCCTCGATGAAGGACGGCCGCATCGAATTGATTCAGATTCATTCCGGCTGCGGCGGCCCATGCCGAGTGCGAAACCCCTGGACCGTGCCCGTTCAGCTCTGGCACAGTGGTCAACAGGTAAGACGTTTGGAAGGTTCACTGCTGCAATTCGAGACGCTGGAAAAGCAAACCCTGGTCCTGACACCGCAGGGAACGTCACCCGAACAGTTCAAACGGTCGGTTCCAATTGAGAGCATCCAATCGAAAGGCACTTGATGAAGGCTTCAATGAGATTCGCACAATGGATCACGTGTTTATTGTTGGCTTCCGTGTTGCATGCAGAAAACCTCAGCCAGTGGGTTTATCCCGGCCCGGATAACAAACTGATTTATAAGACAACGCCTGCGGGCGACCGCATCATGGATTTTTCAACCGCCGGCTACATGGGCGGCGGAGCGGCTCTGCCTGCGGTACCGGTGAAGAAAGCGCTCAAGCCCTCCGGCGGAGTGGATGACACAACGCTCATTCAATCCGCTATCGACGAAGTGACAAAGCTGCCGGTCGAAAACGGTTTTCGCGGCGCGGTCCTGCTTGAGCCGGGCACGTTCAATATTTCACAGACCCTCAATCTTGCCGCCGATGGCGTCGTCCTTCGCGGCAGCGGCTCTCTGGGCCGCTCCGCTACCACGTTGAAGATGAGCGGGCGGCCCTTCAACGCCGTGTCCATCGGCATTCCGCGTCGGCAGCGAGGCTCATCGCGTCAAACTGCGATAGAGGCCCAGACTGCCGTCACCGACAGGTATGTGCCCTCCGGCGCGGACCGGTTTTCCGTCGCGGACGCCGCGGGGTTTTCCATCGGTGATACCATTATCATCCGCAAACCCGTGACGGATGCCTGGGTCAAGTTTATGAAGATGGACGATCTCGTGCGGGATGGCCGCCCCCAGCGTTGGCTTGGCACAGGTTCGACCATTGACATCGAACGGCGGATCGCGGCCAAGTCCGGCAATCTCATCACGCTCGATGTTCCGCTGTCGGATTCGCTGGATTCCAGTTACCTGGATCCGCCGGGCGTTGCGGTAGTCAAGATCATCCCTCCGCAGCGAGTTAGGCAGGCCGGTATCGAAAACCTGCACATCCAATCGCCGCCGCAGGCGATCAGCCATACGCAGCCGCATTTTACGGCGCTGCGGATCAGCGGGCAGGACTGCTGGGCAAGGGACCTGGTGATCGAAGAGACCATGAACAGCGTCTCCGTCAGCGGCCGCCGCATCACGCTTCAAAACGTTGCCGTCAACCGCAGGGCCCGCCACCAGGGCTCCTCGCGGCCGGGCGAGTTTGCCCCCAATGGCAGCCAGATCCTGCTGGATCGCTGCTCGGTCAATGCCGACAACATCTGGTTTGTCGCCACGGGCGCGCGCCTGTCCGGCCCCATCGTCATACTCAATTGCCGGTTCAAGGGCGACAGCCGCGCCGAATCCCATCAGCGCTGGGCGACAGGTATTCTCTACGACAATGTTCGCGTCCCCGCCGGCTCCATCGAACTTCGCAATCGCGGCGCCATGGGTTCCGGTCACGGCTGGTCCATGGGTTGGGGCGTCGTCTGGAACTGCGCCGCCGACTACTACATTGTTCAAAACCCACCCGGCGCGGCCAACTGGCTCATCGGCTCGAGAGGCCAAAGCCGGACGGCCGCAAGACCCTTCGATTCACAGCCACAGCTTCCGGAAGGCATCCTGGATTCGCATGGAACGGCCGTGACCCCTAAGAGCCTCTACCTTGCCCAATTGGCCGAGCGCCTCGGCCCGAAGGCACTCAAAAATATCGGCTATTGATTCTCGAGGAAACCCGCTCATGAAAAACCTGATCCATTGCCTCCTTCTCGTTTCTGTTACAAGCGTCATATTTGCCGAACATCGGGCCGCCTGGATGCAAGAGGCCAAATGGGGTATCATGAACCATTATCTGGCCGACTGGATCGCTCGAACTGAAAACATCGACATGAACATCGAGCAATGGAACAAGCTGGTGGACGGTTTCGACGTTGAAGGGCTTGCAGAGCAGGTCAAATCTCTCGGGGCCGGATATTATATTATCACCATCGGCCAGAATTCCGGGTACTATCTTGCGCCCAATCCGACCTATGACCGGCTAACCGGCATTTTGCCAAGCAAATGCTCCCGCCGCGATCTGGTTTTGGATCTCTGTGCGGCCATGTCAAAACGCGGCATCAAAATGATTGTCTATTTACCCGCCGGAGCTCCCAGCGGCGACCGCCCGGCCCGCGAGGCGCTCCAGTGGCAGGACGGCGGCAGCGGCCGCAACCGAGAGTTTCAGCTCAAATGGGAACAGGTGATTGCCGACTGGTCAAAGCGCTGGGGCGACAAGGTCTCCGGCTGGTGGTTCGATGGCTGCTACTGGCCCAATACAATGTACCGTTTCGAAGAGGCACCGAATTTCGCCAGCTTTGCCGCCGCTGCACGGGCAGGCAACCCTGACAGCATCGTAGCCTTCAATCCCGGCGTGGTCGATCGCATTATCTCTGTGACTCCGCATGAAGACTACTCCGCCGGCGAGATCAACGACCCTGATCGCCTGATGATACGCCGGGCCGCCAACGGCATCATGGACGGCACACAGGTGCATGTATTAAGCTACTTGGGCCAAACCTGGGGCAGGGGAGCCCCGCGTTTTACCGCCGAGCAGATTGCCGAATGGACTAGCCGCATCATCAAATCAAAAGGCGCTATCACGTGGGATGTTCCCATCCAGCCAAACGGACGAATCGCCGATAGCTGCGTACGACTGCTAACAGCGGCGAAATTTTCCCCTTCGCGACCATCCAACTGAAAGCAACGCTCAAAACACGCGATCAAATATTATAAGCCCTTGTAGAACAAAGACTTGTGTTGTTGCAAGACACATGCATGCATTTCCTTTTGTTTGTCCAGCCATGGCGATCAAATCTAAGTATCCGGTAAGTTATTTCATAAATTGGGGAAGAATTTAGCTTATCTGATCGAATATACTAGTAGATGTTGAAAGAGGTGATTTAAAAGGATTGGAATAGCTGACTTATGCAGATGTATCAATTAAGCCATGAACCTATTAAGCGTTTATCGGGTGGTTATTATGGATGTGTTCTGTTAATAATGCGCGAAAACATCCTTGTTGTTGCGTGATTTTGACTTGTAAAAACGTAAAATAATAGGAAAATAGATAGTAGTAAATGCAAATTTGCCGATGAAGAGGATAAGAGGTGCACACATGAACCATCTAAAGCCACATAGGAATCCCAAGGCGTTTACTCTGATAGAACTTCTCGTCGTTATTGCGATCATCGCGATGCTGCTTTCAATCATTGTTCCCGCCGTCAGCCTGGCAAAGAAAAAAGCCGCCACCGCCGTTTGCCTGATCAATGCCAAAAACCTGTCGCTGGCGTGGTACACCTATCAGGGCGAGAACAATGGTTTGCTTGTGATCGGCGACCCCGGAGGCCTCGGCGATGGCCTGAAAGGCGCGTGGATCGAAAATCCGCAGTTTCTGGATCCATCTGGCAAAGAAAGGGAATGCGATGCACTCTCCACGGTTCTGGTTACGGACGATCATGAAAAACGCGGCATTATGAAAGGCGCGATCTATCCCTACCTGCAAGCAACTGACGTTTTTCATTGCCCTGCCGACAACGTGCGTAAAAGCAAGTATGATCTGAGCAGAGTTTTTAGAACGTATTCGATCCCAAAGTGTTTTAAGTCGGGGAAATTTGCCCAAATTACTCAGCCCGGCATACGTTACAATTTCATCGAAGAGGCGGATGGCCGCAATTTCAACGTGGGGACGTGGGATATTAAGACGCCCGCGGATGCTCCGTTGTATGCTTGGGAATGGCAGGATGTGGTTGCCATCAACCATGGCGACAGCAGCGTCCTCGGATTCTGTGATGGTCATGCTGAAATTCATAAATGGGTGGATGACCATACGAAACTGCGCGTTAAGATGTTTATTGAAGATGTTAATATTAAGGATACGGCGGCACTGAACGCGGCGTATCCAAGAAATAAGAACCTGTTTTTTACTGATGTTGATTACATGTCCCGGGGCTGGGCCTATCGCGTTCGGTAGGATTCGATTCTGTAAGAAAGCTGTTCGATATCATGCGCCTGCGGCGGGCGGCCGTGAGAAGTGACCACGTTGAGGTAAACGCCCTGTGCGCCGATGGCATCAAGGAGGGGCAGCACATCTTCTGTATCAATATTAGCAACCCAAACGGCTTTCTTGGCAGCGAGAATCTTCCTATACAGATCGTACCAGTGCCCCGAGCCGCCGGGGGGCACTTTCGGATCGGGCGTCCATTCGATCGCATCCAGGCCTTCCAGTTCGAGCAGATAATCCAGATGTGCCAGGCATTGATGCCCGTCAATATGGAACATGGAATAATCGAGAAAGCGGACGGACTGACGCAAATAGGGGATGACGAATTGCTCGAACATCCTGGGTGAAAACAGGGCGGCGGCGTCACACTGGAGCAGCCCTGTCTTGCCCGGGCCCCACAGCATGAAATAGCCAAATGCCATGCTGCCGTCCGGCGCTTTGATCAATTCGTAAAAAGCATTAAATGCGGAATAATAAGCGATTTCGATTTCCTGCAGCTTTTCATGGACCCAGTCGGGGCGTTCGATCATATCCAGCAAGAGGTTCTGTATGCCGCGCAGCTCAGCCAGCACGTCGAGATTGGAGATGATCGCGGGCATGCCGATGAGGTAATTGCCGCGGCTCTCTTCCACTGAGCGGCGCACCAGGGCTTCCAGGATTCGGTATGATGGATGAGCTGGATCGAATCGCAGAGGCGGATGGGTTTGCGGGTCGGTAATGCAGGGCTGATACCAAACATTGTCATCAGAATAGCGTGCGGCCGCTCCCAGACACGGCGCGATGGAAACGGTGCCGATCTCGGGCCAGGCAGCCGGCAAAATATCCGCCGGCCAGACTTTACGCGACATTTCATAACGAAGCCGCTGTGCGACGTAATCGGGATCCGTGTGATATTGCGTCGCATCGGCCGCTGCGGGCGGAGCCGAAACGATTGAATGAGGCGGACTGGAATTGTCCAGCCCCGTGCCCCAGCTTCCCAGGACGAGCCCTTGACATTGCCACCAGCTTATGAAGTGCTGCTGCGTCTGCGGCCAGTTTGTCCTCCACAATGACTGCATTGCCGCTGCCTAGTTTTTTGCGATCCGGATATCGTGATATTCAGGTTCGAGGCCCGCGCTATCGATGATCGCCTGCGCTTGGGGCGACCAGGGCAGGGCGGCCGGCTCGACAATCGTGTTTGTGATGGGGCTGCGCACGGCTTTCACCCGCACGTGATCATTTCGGACATAATTGTGATCGGCAGTGATATCATGGATGCGATCGCAATGGAGAAAAAGCCAATAACGGTTTTCGTTCACGCTGACGTCATTGTCGATGATATTGTGATGGATCGACCAATACGCGGAGCCGTCATCGGCATAAAGGGCGCGGGGGCCGCCGAAACAATAGTTGTATGCGATTTCGGAACCCGGCTGCTCGCCGAGCGCGTAGATGATGCCGCCGTCTTTCAGTGCCGAATGCGTGGGTCCGACCTTGTTGTAGTTAATGCGGTTATTCCTGGCGACCGTTGAAGGCGGGATGCCGGCGTTGCCCCACCACCAGCCCAGCGCGATGCCGCCGTAGGGCGTATCGCCGACCTCGTTGTGAACGATGCTGATGTCCTGCACGAAAAAGCCCGTCATGCCTTCAACCTGCCGAAAGTCCAGGCAAACGCCGCGAACGAAATTATTAGCAATCAGGATGTTTCGGCAGACGCCTTCCTCGGCGGATGAAAACTGCGCACCATCGCCGATCTTATAATGCTGCGGATGGCCGGTGTTGACGGACGTGCCCATCAGGTCTTCGAACCGGTTGCCCACCACGGCGGAGTCGATCACGTCATTTTCGAGACTGAGTGCGACGGCGCTCTGCAAATGTTCGAAGCGGTTTCGTTCAAAGAGGATGCTGGATGCGTTGCGAACGTTGACCGTCGCCGGCGGCAGAGTAATATCATCATACTCGCTCGGATGCCAATTGCCCCCCTCGACATAGCGCGTAAACTGTGAAAGACTCTGGATGCTCACCCAGCCGTGCGAATCGGCCAGAGCCGACAGAAGCCAATCGTCATACGCGAAGGTGAGTCCGCAGAATTGGATGTTATGGACGCGGTCGGCTGTCGAGGCGCCGGCGATACGGATGAGCCCTTCGGCAGTTGGAGCGATGGCTTCGGCGGCGGTCATGTCTTCGCCGCGGGTATAGTAGTAAACCGTGTCGGCGGCATCATCGAAGTAGAATTCGCCGGGCGCATCGAGCAGTTCGTAGGCGTTGCGGATGATGAAGCTGCCGTCGGGCCGCGTGGGAATCCATCCCATGTTCAAGGCGATCGCGCCATAAGGCTGCTGGAACGTGACGACCGTAAATCCGTCCTCTGCGAAGATGCGATCGGCGCACAGGATGGTCTCACTCCAGGTGTGGGCGTGAACGAGTTCCACATCACGCGGGTTACGATAAAGTCCGACCGATTCAGCCGGAAACTTCACGCCGGCAAATTCGGACCCAGGCGTAGAGGCCCACGGTTCGGAACCGCTGATGGTGAAGGTCCCCCAGCCGCCCTGCGAGGTGCGTTGGCCCTCGGAGCGGGCCATATCGGCGCGACGACCGTTGACAAAGAGCGCCCGCAGTTTTTTGTTTCGATTGAGCGGGGCCTTCCAGATATTGTCCGTGTGCCGGGTCCAGCCGCTAACTCGAACACCGCCGCTGAGTGTGGGATATTCGCCCGGCAAGGCCTTGTAGATAATGTTATAGCCGTTGCCGCCGGAATCGGCCCTGGTCAGCTCGAACGGCTTTTCAAGCGTATAGATTCCACCCTTCAAATATACGGTGATATCCTGCCGCATGTCGGTATTCACAGTGCGAATATGGTCTCTGGCTTTTTCAAGTGTGCGCCAGGGGTGGGCGAAGGAACCGTCCGACTGATCGTCTCCACTGGGTGAAAGATAGAATTGCGTTTGCGACGGTTGCCGCACAGAATGCATGCAGCCGCCAAAAAAGAAAAACAGGACAAGGCCGCAGACGACGCTCAAACAGCAGTTTGACTTATATCGTTCCATCTAGGATCCTTTCATCGCAAATTGAAAGAACAGGTATATGCCAATCATAATGATGGCCAGAATGCCCCAGCCGACTACGCCCATCCGGCCAAGGCCGGGATCGCTGCCATAGGTCTGGCGCAGGGTCGGCAGCTCCGTCTCTTCAGGACTGTGCGCGGTGACCAGTGACATAATCAACATAAAGATCAGAATACCGGCGAACAGCAAGAAGGACAGCAGCAGGAAGTGCGGGAAGATGTCGCGGCCGGTTGCATCGGCAAAGCAGTTCGTGATATCGCAAATGCCGACGGAAAGCGAAACGGCCGAGCCGAATATCAGGGTCCACAGGGCTGCTCGCGCGGTGGCTCGCTTCCAGAAGATGCCCAGGGCAAACACCGCCGACACCGGCGGGGCCATGTAGCCGATGATGCCTTGAAAGAGGTTAAATAAGTTGGTTCCTTCGGCTTTACTGAGCAGCCAGGCGAACACAATGGCGATCAGCGCGGAAGCCAGCGTAACGACTTGTCCGATTCTTTTCAGCCTGCGTTCACCCGCGGCCGGTTCGATCCAGCGTTTCCAGATATCCAGTGTAAAAATGGTGCTAAAGGAATTGAGACCGGCGCTGAGCGTTGAGATCACAGCCGAAACCAATACGGAAATGATAAGCCCGACCAGGCCTGGCGCCAGATAGGTGTGGACCAGCTTGAAGAACACTTCTTTGTCATCCGAGATGCCGGGCAGGAGTTGGGCGGCGAAGATGCCGGGAAAGAGAAACAAAAACGGCGTCAGGATCTTGAGAAACGCGACCAGCAGCGTGCCGCCCTGGGCGTGCTTCAGATTGCGGGCGCCAAGCGTGCGCTGCACGATCGTCTGGTCGCTGCACCAGAACCACAGCGACAGGACGGGATAGCCCAGGACAAAGGCATACCATGGATTGTCCGAACCGGCGGGATGGAGCAGTTTCCAGGTCAGTTCGGGAGGCGTACTGCCGCAGCGGACATTGAGGATCGCATCCAACGAACCGATGTGACTGGCAGCAATAATGGAAAGGACGGCGGCGCCGATGATCATCAGGATGGACTGAAACGAATCGGTGACCATCACGGCGACCAGGCCGCCGGTAATCGTGAAGCTGGCGGCTACGACCGCCTGAACCCAGATGGCCGTCATCAGGTCCCACCCGATGAGCTGGCTCAGCAAAGCGCCGCCGGCGAAAAGAGTGCCTCCGACCCAAAGGATCACGGTCCCGAGCAGGGAGTAGAATGCCATGAAAGTATAGCAGCCCTGGCCGAACCGTTTGAGCATGAACTCCGGCATGGTGGCGATCTTCGTGTTCAGATAGTAGGGCACGAAAACCATCCCCAGCAGCAGCAGGAAGACCCAGGCCATCCATTCGAAATTGGCGGTGACCATGCCGGTGGTGTAGCCGGCGCCGCAGGTGGCGATGAGAAAGGTCGGGCCGATGTTGGTGCCGAAGATGCTAAGGCCCACGTTGCCCCAGTCCATGGAACGATCGCCCAGGAAGAGGTCCTGGCTGTGGCGGCGGCGATAACTGACAATGCCGCCGATCGCCAGAAGGACGATAATATAGGCGGTGAAGACAAAGTTATCCAGTGGATGCATCGCGGGAGCTATATCGGCCAGAACCGGCGTGAATGTCATTTGTCCTTTCCTTCCCTGGCGATTCCTTTCTGCACCGGAGTCATCGGGCTCCAGATACCTGTGCTGCCGGCCAGCGGCTGCTGGCACGGATCGGTATGTTTCCACCAGCGCTGATTGGCCGGGTCCTGGCGGTTCATGGCATCGTCCTTATTGGCGTCCTGCCCCATGTATTCGAGATAGAAGAATTCGTAGAGCTCATCTTGAATCTCCACCAGGAAAATTGAAAAATTGCGAACGTGACCGCGGGCCATCTGGTCAACGACGCCCGGCCAGACCGTCTGGTGAAGGGTGCGGTATTCCATTTCCTTCTCGGGTTTGATCGTGGTGACCATCGATGTGATGCTCGTGGGCGCGCCTTTGACATCGCATCCGCGGATGTAGTTGATCCATTCCATTTGCAGCCACGTGCGGCCGCAGGTCACGGCGCGCGGATGCGGGACGAGCAGACCGTTCAGGCCGCCGGCAACGGATTCAAAGGATTCGGCGGCGTCGAGATAATTTTTCTTGCCGGAAAAATCGAAATAGACCATGCACCAGAGATTGCCCTGGATCTGGCGCGTGAAGGCGCTGACATGGGTAATGCCTGCTCGTTGGAGTTTGCGCGTCATCTTTTTTTCGCGCAACTCGAGCAGCGATTTGGCAAGGGCATCCTGCTGACCGGGTTTGACCTGCGCGATGAGGGCGGCATGCCTGTCGCGGCCCGAGAGAAGATAGTTTTCATACGGAGAAAAGGCATAACCGCATGCGCAGAGAAAAAGCAGTCCGGCAAGATGGAATCGAAAGTACCTGAAAGATGTTTTTGTTGTTTCATTGTTCATGGTCAACCTCGAAGCGGAATGTGGGTTTCCTGCGGGCCGATTTGGAGTGTCTTGCCATAGACCCTGACCTCAAGCGGCCCGCCTTTGAGTACCTGAAATAAGATTCTGTCCTGCGTGACGACAACTTCAAAGAAAGAGTTTCGATAATGGATCCGGAAGCGGTAGGATTTCCACTGGGCGGGGATCCGGGGCGAAAACGACAGCGTGTCACCGTCGCTGCGCATCCCGCCGCAGCCGCAGACGAAAGCGGCCCAGACGCCCGCGGCGGACGTGGCGTGCTGACCCTGCTCCGTGTTGCGGTTATAGTTATCCAGGTCAAGACGCGCCGCACACGTCAGAAATTGCAGGGCCTCGTCTGTCTTGCCCAGTTCCCACGCCAGGATCGAATGCAGCGAGGGCGACAGTGAGGATTCGTGGATGGTGCGTTTTTCATAGAATTCGTAATTGGCTTTCTTTTCTTCCGGCGTGAAGTCCTCGCTGAAGAAAAACATGTGGTTGAGCACGTCCGGCTGCTTGATCATATTCTTGCGGAAGATGCGGATGTAGGCCCAATTCTTGTAGATCGGGATCTGTTCCGGCGGCAGTGCCATGATATCGACGTGCGGCAGATCAAAATAGCCCTGATGCTGCTCGAAGATCTTTGTTTTCGCGTCCTGGTTGATCCGCATTTTAGCGGCCATATCCTTCCACTGCACCGGCTCCTGCGGATCGAGGCCGGTCTTGCGGATGGCATCCTCGTACCGGTCCGGAGTCTCTGATTTCATCTGTTCGAGCACGTCCAGCGTAAAGGAAAACACTTTTTTCGCCAGGTAGTTCGTGTAGAAGTTGTGATTGACCATCATGTGAAACTCATCGGGGCCCATCACGCCATACAGGCCGAAATCGCCGTTGGCCGGGCTATAGTCGCCGGCGCTGGCGTAGAAGCGGCAGATCTGCAGGAGCATCTCGATGCCTTCGCGGTACAGAAAATCTTTATCTTTTGTGATCATGTCATACTGCCAGATGGCATAGCCGATAGCGCCGCTGATATGATGCTCGAGATCGACGTGCTGCCACGTGCCGGAATCCTCATAGCCGCTGATGGAGGCAAACGGAAATCGTGCGCCGCGGCAGTCGAGGGCTTCGGCCCGCCGAAGCGCGTAATGCAGATTGTTGTAGCGATACATCAACAGGTTTTTGGCAGCCGTCGGATTGACGAACAGGTGAAAGCGATGGCAGTAGATTTCCGTATCCCAGAAGGCCCAGCCAAAATAGACCTCTCCTGTCAACCCCTTGCATAAGGGGTTCAAGTGCGGATTCTGCCCGTGGTAGCTTTGGTAACAGGACAGCGCCGAAAATCGCATGCCCTGAAGCATCTGATCATCACCTTCGATATCAACACCGAGGTCCGACCAAAATGAGGCCATGAAATCCGTATGCCGCTTGAGGGCGACATCAAACGTAATGCTGCCGTGCTGCTGAATGAGACTTTTGCCGGCGGCCCAGTTTGCGCTGGTGTCGCTGTTCTTGGCCCAGGTATTGAGAACGATCTTATCGATCCGA
The DNA here is from genome assembly GCA_021372945.1 of Planctomycetaceae bacterium. Lineage (GTDB taxonomy): Bacteria > Planctomycetota > Phycisphaerae > Sedimentisphaerales > Anaerohalosphaeraceae > 4572-13. The sequence continues at coordinate 49,449 of JAJFTK010000071.1, forward strand.
CAGACCTCTTTTTCCTTAAGCGATAGCGTCAGCCGGGTTCCAATGAATTTGTCGCGATGGATCGCTTCCGGCGTGAACGGCTGGTCCGTCTGAAGGCAAAAGCTGGAGAATAATTGAAAGCCGGTTCCCTGTGTTTGTACGAGCAGGCTGCACCAGCGGCCGGCTGTTTCCTTTTTGACTTCCTTCCAGAAGTTTGTTCCCGCGGCCGATTCAGCGGCGCCGGTGGCCTGCGTCTGGTTCCAGCCGGAACCGATTTCATATTTCGTATTTCCATCCAGTCCGCAGATAATTTCCGCCGGACCGGAGAAGTTCAGCGGCTCCAGGCAGATCCGCTGGCAGCCCATCTCAGTCGAGTCCATACTGGCAAAGCGAATAAAAGTGATCTTGAGTTCCTTGCCGGAGTGCGTCTGCCAGATAAACGAGCGAGTGTATGTGAACTCTCTCATGTTTAGAGTTCGGCGAAACTCGCGGAATTTGGCCTTGGCCAGGTCCAGCGCCTCGCCGTCGAGGGTGATGCGCAGATAAAGCCAATCGACGGCGTTGATCATCGCGCCGCCTTTTTGGATCATCCCCTTGAATACCTGGTCCTGGCTGAATTCAAGATAATCGTAGAGATGGTTGAAGTAACTGCCCAGCAGATGGTCGCCGCCGTATCCTTCCTCAAAATAACCGCGGACTCCCATGTGCTCATTTGAAACCGTAAAAATGGATTCGCTGAGCCGCTGCCTGGCGGGATCAAATCCGTATTCAACGATGTTCCACGGGTCGCCCCGGTAATATTTCTGGGGCTCTTTCGTTAAATGCATAGCGGCCGTTCTCTCCATTTTTGATTGTAGTCTGCCAAACCCATTCCGTCTTCCAGTTCGGAATTATATAAGACACTTTGGGAAAGGCAATCTTGTAATTGAACGAAAAATCGTAATAATGCCCTGAAAATAAGAAACGCCTATTCGGAGGGATACTTGCTGTGAAGTACAATATCGCGTTTATTGGCCACATGTGTTATGACCAGATCGTTCCATTTAGGGGCGAAACGACCATATCGCCGGGCAGTGCAGTCTTGTGCGGAGCGATGGCGGCCGGGCGAATTGTTCAGGGCGTGGCGGTGATAACCAGGATGTCGCCGGAAGATCGCTCCATTCTAAAACCCATGCAGGACATCGGCATAGAGACCCGCCTGATTCCTTCAAAAGAGACCACTTACATGCGGGTCGAGCATCCAAGCGAGAATGTCGATATCCGAAATATGTACCAATTCAAGAATGCCGGTTACTTTGTTTTCGATGATTTGCCTGAATTCGAATCCAGATATGTTCACCTGGCCGGGATCACAGACCAGGAGTTTACCCTCGACCTTGTCAATGCGCTGCGCGATAAAGGATTTAACCTCTCGGCCGATATGCAGAGTTTTGTTCGCCAGGTTGACCCTGTTACCCGGCAGATCCATTTTAAAGACGTGCCCTATAAAAAAGAACTGATTTGGCGGCTGGATCGCGTCAAGCTTGACATGGTGGAGGCTGCATTGCTTACAGGCTATAACGATATTGAGCAGGCGGCGATCAAAATGGAGACGTGGGGAGCCGGCGAAATCATCATTACACAGGCTCAGGGCGTGCTTGCAAGGATCAATGGGAGGACTTTTTATGAGACGTTCAGCAATAAAAGCACCATCGGCAGAACCGGCAGGGGGGATACGACCTTTGCCGCTTACCTTTCGTGGCGTCTTAATCATGAACCGGCGGAGGCTTTGAAGTTCGCCGCCGCACTAGTGTCCATTAAAATGGAGACCCCCGGCCCATTCAGTGCCAGCTTAAACGATGTGTTGGAACGGATCCGGCTTTGCCATTGAGACTGCTTTGGTCTGGAATATTGCTTTGCTTTGTTAGTCAATCTCGATAGAGATTATCGGATAACAAGAATACGGTAACTTATTTCCCCAATACAGGCAGTTTTTACTGTTAATTTACGCTATTCTGGGAACATAGGTGATTGCGCTCAGGCGGTCCAGACAATTTGAATTGCAAAGAATGCGGAAATGGGCATTACTTTCTCAGTTTCGTTGCAGAGTAATCGCACTGGTGGATGCTCGCAACAGACTGCTCACGAGGAATGGAGGTCAATAGTGTCAGACAGAAGTTGTTTTATTGGTATTCTATTCCTGTTTGTTTTACTTCTGTGCCGGCCTTGTCTGGCGGTCGATTCCGAACCGATTGGCTGGGCAACCCTTGACGGGGGCACAACCGGCGGCCAGGGCGGCGAAGTTGTCACCGTAACGAACAAGGCCGATTTCATGAGCGCCGTCAGCGGCGACACGCCGCGTATCGTCCAGGTAGTCGGTACCATTCACGGCGATGAAAGTATCCCCAACGTCGGCTGCAACAAGACCATCCTGGGCATTGGCTATGATGCCCAGTTGGTTGGGTTTACCGTCAAGATTACTGACACTGGCGGTGTGATGCGCCGCAACGTCATCGTCCGCAACCTTACCTTTCGCGGCGGGATGCCGCAGGACGGTCTGACCTGCCGCCGCGCCACGCACATTTGGATCGATCACTGCACGTTCTTCGACTCCGCTGATGCATTGTGCGACTTCTCCGACCAGTGCGATTATGCGACGGTCTCCTGGTGCAAGTTCTACTACACCAGTAAGATCAATAACCATCGGTTGGCTTGCCTGGTTGGTTCAACTCCAGACAATCCGCCGGATGTGGGCAAGCTGAACATTACCTGGCACCACAACTGGTGGGGAAATTATTGCGATCAGCGCATGCCCCGCGGCCGCTACGGCAAAGATCATGTCTTTAATAACTACTATTCCTGCAGCGGCAACTACTACTGCATCGGTGGGGACTGGGGCTTTCAGGTGCTTGCCGAGAACAACTACTTCGACCATGTGAATAACCCGATGAAGGATGCCGGCACGGTCAGTTCAGGAATTAGCGGCACTTTCACGACGGAGATCAAGTCGGTTGGCAACATCTTCAATGGATGTACGGGCAGTCAGACAACATATGGTTCTGCTTTCGTGCCCGCCTATCCGTACACACTCGATCCGGCGGCCAACATACCCGCAATCGTCCAGGCGGGAGCAGGAGCTGCGATCCTGATTGGCGATCCGGCGCTGTGGCCGACCAAGGCAACCGTTCCGACGCCCGCCAATGGTGAGGGCAACGCGGCGGTAGCGTCGACATTGACATGGCGCGCCGGCAATACGGCCGTCAGCCACAACGTCTACTTCGGCTCTACGCCGAGCGATCTTGTCAGCTATGGCAGCCGGACCGCAACATCGTTTACGCCTCCAACGCTTACGGCCGACACGGAATACTACTGGCGCATCGATGAAGTGGCCGCCGACGCATCGGTCATCACAGGAGACGTGTGGGCGTTCAAGACCGTTCCTGTACTTCCGTCGAGCCTCTATCATTACTGGCCTTTTGACGTGGATTTCCTGGATGTTGCCAAGGTGTTCGCATCAAACCCGAACAATCCTTTTGGGGCCGCGTGGCTGGATACCAACACAGAATTTTTGGGCGCCGGCTGTCTGGACTTGACTTGCCCAAAAGACGGTCTCATCGCGGGCTGGTCTGATACATCAACCAATAAAATCTTCCCCAACGCCGCGCCGATGACCATCTCGCTATGGTTCAAGCCGACGGCCCTGCCTTCCTCAGGCAATACCGCCTGCATGCTGGGCAGCCTGCCCGAGCCGGACACGACACCCAAGAAGTTCCGCATCGAACTGCTGCCGTCCGGCGCCTGCCGTTTGACCGTTGATACCGCGTTGCCGGAATTCGGCAATTTACCCGTTTTCAACGGATGGAACCACGTATTGGTATCCATCAATGCGTCCGGACAATTGCGCGCCTGGCTCAATGCAGATGAGTCCGGTTCGGTCACGCTGGCAACGAGTGCATCGAACAACTACAACGGCCAATATGCCGGGATCGGTTTCTATGGCGATGACGGCAACGGTCTGCACAGGGGCGATTACATCGGCTATATCGATGATATTGCCATCTGGAAGGTATCGTCTGACCTGGCGTTTGCGCAAACCCTTTATAACAGCGGCTTCGGCAGGACGGCCATCGGAACATCCACTTCGGATGTTTTGCCGCCAGCGCCGGACCCGATGACATGGCTGGCCGCTCCCAGCAGCGTCTCCTCCAGTGAAGTGACCATGACGGCATCGACTGCCTACGACTATAACGGGGTTGAATACTACTTCCAATGTTTAACCCCCGGCGGACATGACTCCGGCTGGCAAACCGGTTCGACCTACACCGATACCGGCCTGATGATTGATACCAGCTACACTTACCGTGTAAAAGCTCGAGATAAAAGCATCCATCAAAACGAAACCGCTTATTCTTCAGAACTGACTGCAGCAACTCTCTATGATTGCCTGGCGCCTATCGAATCCGATCTTGACGGCAATTGTCAAATCGACCTTTTCGATTTCGCACTATTGGGCGGCATGTGGTTAGAGGGCCAAAATGACATAACCGACCTCGTGCAGCTCGCGGCGCAATGGCTTGTCTGCAATCGCAATCCGGGCACGGCATGTTGGCAGTAATATCCGGTTGAATGACAAAGTTGCGAATAGCACTGGAAAACGTAAAGGGAAAGGCTCGATCGATGAAGCAGAATGCAGCGCTCATTGCCGGATATCGACTTACACTTGTGTTGATTCTATTCGTTGCGGCCGCCTCTTATGGGCAGCCGCTCGTCGCGATCCCGGATGGATATGCCACTCAAAACGGCGGCACCACCGGCGGCGGCAGCGCGGTCCCGGTCACCGTCTCAACCGCTTCTGCGTTCCTGTCGGCGGTTGGTAATAACAATCCTGCGGTAATCGTTGTTGAGGGCCGGCTTGAGGTCGGCAACGTAGATATCGGGTCGAACAAGACCATCATTGGAGCGGACACAAGTTCCGGCCTGTATGGCGGAGTCATCCGCGTTCAGGGAACAAACTGCATTTTCCAGAACCTGACAATCGGGCCTGCCTCGGGCGATACATTCGAAGTGTCCGGGGCGACCAACGTATTCATCCATAAATGCGAGTTCTTTGACAGCACGGATGAACTCTGTTCCATCGTACGGCAGGCCGATTATGTCACCGTTTCCTGGTGCAAATTTTACTTCAATAATCCCAATTCGCACTCGTATGCGCACCTGATCGGCAATGGCGATGACGTAACGGCCGATCGCGGCAAGCTGCATGTCACACTGCATCACAATTGGTACGCGGAAGGCGTTCGCGGAAGAATGCCGCGGGTAAGATTTGGGTATGTTCACATTTACAATAATTATTACAACAGCCCGTCAAACGGCTACTGTATTGGGATCGGCTTTGAATGCCATATACGGGTGGAACACTCGCATTTTGACAGCATCAATAATCCTTGGGCCGATTACGGCGGAGTAACCAACGGCGGATTCGGATGGGCCGATCTCAAGTTCGAGGGCTGCTCTCAGCCGACGTTCGTGCCCAACACGTTCCCGGTGTTTACGCCTCCCTATGCTTACTCGATGGACCCTGTAAATAACGTCAAGGGCCTGCTGACCGATCCGCTTTACGGTGCGGGCAATTGCCTGATTGCTTTTGTTGACGATACGGAGCCTCCGGCGCCGGACCCGATGACCTGGGCGCAGGTTCCTCAGTCAGCCGGCGGGCCCAACATCGCCATGACTGCCGCCACGGTGTCCGACGTGAGCGGCGCGGAGTATTATTTCGCCAACGTCACGGACCCCACTCATGATTCCGGCTGGCAGGCCGGCCAAACATATGTAGATAGCGGCCTGAATGCGGGTACGACATACACGTATCAGGTGAAAGCCCGGGACCTCAGCAGCAATGCGAATGAAACCGCCTGGTCGATTGAAGCGTCTGCAATAACCGATGCCTGGGTTTGTACGGCGTCAATTGCTGTTGATCTGAGCGGCGACTGCCGCGTGAACCTCGATGATTTTGCGATACTGGCGGCGCATTGGATGGAGCTCTCAGCGGGCGAGGCGGACATCACGGATGCAACTGTAATCAGTCCGCGCAACATTACTGTTCGTGTAGGCGACGGGTCAGCAGATTGGTACAGAGAGACGGATTATACGACGCAACCTACGTATTGGCGTGACCGGCCCGGGTACGCTTTTGTGGAGGGCGTTTTTGACGATTGTTTCATGGCGCAAACGGGGTATGACCCCGAAGTGCGTTCAACGATTGTCGGACTAGTGCCGGGCCTGCAATACAACGTGTGGGTTCTCTTTAGTGTCAGCATCGATCCGGCTGCGGGCGTTCCAAAGAAAAATAATGATATAATGGCGGCGTTTGGGTCCGACGCCTTAGCACGGTTTGGTTGGGATCATAGCAATACAACGAATACGGGATGGGTGTCCCGTGATGAGACCACAACCGTGTGGACGGTTCTTGCGAGCAACCTGGGAAGTGCCGTTGCCGACAGTTCCGGAACGGTCACGCTTCGCGTGGATATGGCCGATGCGGATGGGACGCTGCCTGTGTCGGATCGTACGCTGTGGCATGCGATTGCATACTCCGCCGCGGAGCCAATGGATATGGCAGAGTTTGCGGCCCAGTGGCTTGTTTGTAACCGCGACCCCAACTCGGAGTGCTGGCGGTAAAGGAAATGATTGAGAAGAAATGCAGCGGCATATTTAGCTTTGAAAGGTAGATCAGATGAAGTATGAAAGCGTACGCATGACCAAGTGCATGGTTGTTTGTCTCGCTATCGTGACGGTCTTATCACAGATCGCCGGCGCCGATGCCGGGCCCATGGTATTGTTTTATAATAGTGCGGCCACCTTTGAAGTGGATAAGACATCCAATAGCGCCCTTCCGATCGGCAACGGCAAACTCGCGGCGATGATCTACGGCAGTACGCCGACGGAAATCATCCAGTTCAATGAGGATACGGTGTGGGCGGGCAAGCCGAACGATTATTCTCATCCTGGCGCTGTCAACTACCTGCAGCAGATTCGGGACTATATATGGGCCGGTCAGGGCAAGAACGCCTATGATCTTGCGGCCAAGAACAATTTTATGAGCGTTCCTCTGCGTCAATGCCCCTACAATCCCACAGCTGAGCTGCGTTTGACCTTTGACCATTCCACCACACAATATTATCGCCGTCAATTGGATCTGACCACGGCAACCACTTCCGTAACTTACGCCAGGGACCTGGCCGGTACCGTCACATACACGCGTGACTGCTTTGCTAGCTATCCGGACAAGGTGATCGTGGTGCGTCTGACCGCCAGCGGGTCCGGTAACCTGACGTTTACATGTGCCTTGACCACGCCGCACACCGCCCTGAGTAATACCGCCGGCGGCACTGACGTGGTGCTGCACGGCGCCGTTGACGATCCGGGCACCAACGGCTTGAGGAGTGACATTGAATTTGAATCCCGTGTCCGGGTTCTGTGTGAGGGCGGTTCTTTAACGGTCCAAGGCAATACACTGAAGGTGACTGGAGCCGATGCGGCAACATTGATTCTGGGTGCGGCATCCAACTATGTGCGCTATAACGATATCAGCGCCGATGAGAGCTTGATCTGTTCGCAGATCGTGGCCAATGCCGCCGCGAAGGGCTATACCGCCTTGCGTCAGGCTCATTTGGACGATTATCAGCCGCTGTTTAACCGGGTGACCCTGGATCTTGGCACCTCGAGCAAAGTCAACAACACAACCGACCAGCGCATAAGAGACATCGAGGCCGGGCTTAGTGCCGCCGCGTTCGACTGGACCAAATTGTACCAGGCGAACTATGCCAATTTCACCGCGGATGACCTGCAGTTCATCGCCCTGAACTTCCAGATGGCACGCTACCTGATGATCGCCGGCTCTCGTCCCGGTTCGCAGCCCTTGAACTTGCAGGGCAAGTGGAATAACGAGCTTGAGCCGGCGTGGGAGGGTAAGATGACCCTCAACATCAATCAGGAGATGAACTACTGGGGCGCCGAGGTTGCCAACCTGGCCGAATGTCACGAACCGATGGTTGATCTGGTTCGCGATTTATCGGAAACCGGGGCGACCGCAGCAAACGTACATTATGGCGCCGATGGCTGGGTGGTGCACCACAATACGGACCTGTGGCGTGGGGCAGCGCCGATCAATAATCAGGGCGGGCTCTGGCCTACTGGCGGAGCCTGGCTGTCTATGCATTTATGGTGGCATTATGAATACAGTCAGGACACCGCCTATTTGGCCGAGGTCTATCCCTTGATGAAGGGTGCGGCCGAGTTCTTTGTTGATTTCCTGGTGCCGGACCCTCGTTCCGGCAGGGTGCCTTATCTTTTAACGAATCCCACGCACTCGCCGGAACAGCCTAATCCCGTACTGGGCGACAATGGCGAACTCGTGGCCGGAACGACCATGGATTGTCAGCTCATCCGCGGCCTGTTCACGTATGTCATTGAGGCAAGTGAGATCCTGGGCGTGGACGCTGACTTGCGTACGGTTTGGGAACAGAAGCGAGCCCAGTTGCCGCCCAACCAGATCGGGCAGTACGGTCAATTGCAGGAATGGCTGGAGGACGTCGATAGAGCCAACCAGCACCGTCACCTATCGGCGCTCGTGGACCTGATGCCGGCAGGGAATATTACACCCATCCATACGCCCGAGCTGGCCGCCGCGTGCCTGGTGCATCTCAACTGGAAGCAAGACGCCAGCGGCAATACTAACACTGCCTGGAGCCAGGCATGGAAGATGTGCTGCCGTATCCGCCTCCGTCAGGCCGATCACGCCTACATTATCCTGAACGCTCTTCTAGGCAAGAGTCACACGTATAACATGACCTTTTCCCGCAAAGGGGGGCAGCCTGATACAACTTCCGAAAACCAGATCGATGGCAACATGGGAGTCCTGGCGGGCACGGCAGAGATGTTCCTGCAGAGCGACCAGGGCGAAGTGTTCCTGCTGCCGGCCCTGCCGAGCAAGATGGCTAATGGAAGCGTGACGGGCCTCAAGGCCCGCGGCGGCTTTGAGGTCGATATTGCCTGGCAGGATGGGGCCTTGCAGAGCGGCCAAATCCAGTCGCTGGCGGGCAAGCCATGCCGAGTTCGCTCAGCCTGGCCGATCATCATAACCGATGGGACCCAGCCGGTGGCCGTTCAATCGCCGGGCGAGGACCTGTATGAATTTGCCACTGAGGCCGGCCGTACGTATGCACTGACCGCGTATTCGTGCACGGCCCCTATTTCCGGGGATATTAACGCTGATTGCCAAACGAATCTGCTGGATTTTGCGGTTCTTGCCGGTCAATGGCTGGCCGGCGATGGATTCGACCTGGCGGATTTAGCTCAATTGGCGTCGGATTGGGCCCAGTGCAATCGCAGTCCGAGTACGGCATGCTGGTTTTAAGAAGATATCTATGTTTCTTGCGGACTTAGCGAAAAACCTAAGTATATGGCAACTTTTCTCGTAAATCCGGGAAGAAATAGCTCGTCTCCTTTGGTAACATGAGTAAACTGCAAAAGGTGCTTTGCAGAAAAGAGAAAAAGCGAGAGACAAGGTCTGATATTTCAGCAAGAACGTCTGCAGCTTGCGGATGATCATGTGCCGATTGCGGTTTTGCGATAGTTTTTTTGAGTAGTGCGCGAAATGAAAGTTTTCTTTGCGCAAGATTGCCTTGTTTGCGTCGCGATAAACTATTATATATAAATAATAGATTAAATCGTCCAAATGATGATTGAGCGATTTATTCTCACTTTTTTGGGAGGTTGCGAGATGGAGAAGGCTTCAAGTATTCGAATCTACCGAGGGGTCACCTCATTTGCTTCCTCACTGTCCATTGCGCATGTTGCCTCTGTAAGCCTGATTAGAAATTTCACTTTACGCCCTGCGCTGCAATGCAGCCAAACTTAAAGTTGTGTCTGTGCGCTTGCGTTTTAGCGTTTAAAATACTTTAATTTTTTTCTGTGGAGGATCGAAAGATGAAGAAGATTTGTGTAGCGTTGTTGGTTTTGTGTTTGGTCGGAGCGTCTGCTCAGGCCTTAATCGTGTTGCCCGTACCCGGCGAGACAGGCAATACGGTCACTAACGATTTAAATGCTGGTACAAATTGGATCAACCTGCCGGGGGAAGCGGTGACTACGGAAACGGCTACCACTTGGAGAAACAGGAGCTTGACCGCAGCCGGCGGAGACAATTGGTGCGGTATTCCAAATTATCTTCCGTATTCGGTTTACTGCGGTACTGCTGCTAGTACTGCACCTGAACTGCTTACGACGGTTGGTGGTTTTGATCCGTACGAGCAAGTTGATGTGTGGGTGTTATTTAGTTCAAGCTTTAAGATCGTCAATGGAGTACAGTCAACTACAGTTCAGAAGAATTGTTGGATCGATGCCGCAATTGACGACGGCAGCTTGACAACTCCATTGACATCCTATTCGTGGCAGGCAGGCAATGCGGTTCGGACAGGCGCGGCTACAAGGGTCGAAGCAAGCGTGTATTACGAGCTGATGGCTGGTTATCTGGGTAAAGCAGAAGCTGATGACAACGGAAATATCTTCCTGCGCGCAGATGGAAGACTTTCGGTTCCAGTTGTAGACGGTCTACCTATGGCAGGAGTTTCTGCCGGTGACCGCTCTATCTTCCACGGATTTGCTGTTTATGAAGTTCCGGAACCGGCCACGATGACTCTGCTTGGCTTGGGTGCTCTGACTTTACTGCGCAAACGCAACTAACATTAAGTGACAGACGCTTTTAGATTATGCAGCTTTGAATGAGCCAAACCAAAATCATGTACCGGCTGGGGCTTGTAAGAAATTAAGCACCAGCCGGTATTGATTGTATGTGTTTTTATAGAAGGTAGAATCCAGCGTAGGAAGCAAAGATTAGAGCGACGACGAAAGCAAAATCACATCACTTTATTTCAAAATTTATGCATGAAAGAAACCTGCCTTAAATCGGCAGAATACGATAAATCAGGCATATTTTGCACATGGATATGAAATTACGTTAATACCATTTTTGAGAGGATTTCGAGATGAGAAAATTACTGGGATTGGTCATGATCATGATTTTCTGTGCCGACATCGCTTCTACGGCCACAATCATTGTAATCAGCGATTCCGGGTACTTCCCGGCGGGGGCTACGCAGCCGGAGTTTAACAATGTAAACAACGCCGCATGGTTCCAGGACAGTGCGATGGTGGACTACCTCAAAAGCCTGGGCTATACCGTCGATACCAGCGGAATGGGCGGCCATTACCGGGATGTTCCCATCTCAGGTGATACCCATTGGACTGTGGATTCTACGAAAATAGCGGCCCTCAACAACGCGGATTTGATTATCATGAGCCGTTATGCCGCCAGCGGCTCGTACGATGGCGATCGAAAGGCTTGGAATGAGCTTACAGTACCGATTTTATCGCAAAGTGGCCAACTATGTCGCGGCGGAGCTACTTCGAATACGTACTGGGGCTGGTGCAATGGTGCAAATACCAATACTAATCTTCTGGAAATGCCCCTCCTGATGGGTCATGAGTTGGTGGATGGCTTCGGCCAATCCATCACGCTTTTTTCAGCAATCCCGTCAGGCAGGTATGTGGCGAACCCTGCAGCGGCTGCAACGTGGGATGCACGTACCTCAATAATCGGAACTCTGAACAACCTTCCAACGCTGGTCGATATCCCAACCGGCACGGATTTTGACGCTCTTTGTGGTAGGACAGACTCTTTTTACGGGATTTCCGGTGCCCGGCGTATTTACCTGGGGCATTGGGGCTATGACGCTGCTACCGCTGATTATTCCTGGAGCATGAACCTTACCGAGACCTACAAATCCCTTTTTGCACAAGTAGTCGTTAAGGCTATGTCCCCGGTCAAAATCCTTAGTAACTCGCCTGCGAATGGTGCTGCAGTTATTCCAGTGAATCCTGCCGCGCCTGAGAATGATTTGGTTTTCACGATTCTGGATTCAAATATTACGGCCGTCGATGTTTACCTGGGTACGCTGCCCGACCCGAATCTGACAATACCACAGAATCAGATTGCCAATGACTTGACGGTAACGACGGGTCAAAACACAGTCGATCTGGTAGGCGAAATAACGGGGAACCTCTCCGCCGGAACGACTTATTACTGGAGAGTCGCTGGTCTTGAACCGAATGCCATAACAGGCCTGCTTGACTCTGTGGGCAAAGGCCCCGTCTGGAAATTCACAACCGCAGCGGCGGTTCCCGCTATCTCTGCCGTCTCTCCGGCAAAGGTTGTAGCTGGAATTGGCGATCCCAATGCTATTTTCTCTGTGACAGGCGAGAATATTGAAACATACCAGTGGTACAAAGAAGGCGTCGGATCGCCTCTTTCTAACGGCACGGACTATTCAGGTGTTGATACCGATACACTGGTCATTAATGATATTGGTGAAAGTGATTTCGGATACTATTATTGTGTGGGGTCAAAAACGGGATTCTCGAGTGTCACGAGTACGCCTTCAGGCCAATTGGAGATGAAGGGTTTGGTGCACTACTTCCCGTTTGATTCCGCCGCAAGCAATATAACATTGGATGTTATTGGCCAAGTCCAGGCACAACTCATCGGCGGCGCCTCGATAGGAACCGACGATCCCAATCGGATTACAAGTGGTTATCTTCATCTCAATAATGCAGGGGCAACGGCGGAAGATGCGCAGTACGCAACCCTGAATGGAAGTATCGCGAACTATCCGGATATTACGATCAGTGCATGGTTCCGCCAGGATAGCCGTGATATCGGGCCTATCTGGGACTTTGGTCAAAATACGAATAACTATTTTACTTTCACTCCCGGGTATAAGGAAGGCGTAGCAAAGGTCGAATTCAGGTATCAACTGGAAGGCGGAGTGCAGCGCCAGGACGAAAACGAAGTTACTTATACCAGGACCGGTAACTGGCAGTTTGTAACCGTAACCTTTAACAGTGAGGGCCAATCAAAAATCTATGTCGATGGTGAATATAGAGCATCCGATAGTTCGGAAGCCAATCTGACGGGTATTTCCAAGACACTGAACTACATCGGCTTCCGCATCTATCCGAATTTGCCCAAGTTTAACGGCGTTATCGATGAACTCAAGGTCTATAACTATGTTCTTTCAGCCCCGCAAATTGCCCAGGAATACACGAATGTAATGGGCGGTTATGTTTGCTCAGAAGGGTATGACGTGCAGGCCTATGACTACGATCACGATTGCCGGGTCGATATGACCGATTTGTCTGAGTTGCTTTCGAATTGGCTTGAGCATGACCGCATTTACAGACCTTAGATTACGTTTACAACAGCGAGAGTTGTTAAAATAAACCTTTATTGAAAGGGCGGTAACATGAAAAATGTTTTGTATATACTGGTGTGTTTGGGAATGGCTTCGTGGGCCTCAGCGCTGTCGATTAACAATGGCAACTTTGAAAAGCAATCCGGCACGGCGGATGCGGCGGATGTTTCAAATTGGTATGACTATGGCGGCGGCAGTGTCAGCACGTTGAATGCGGGCCCGTGGTTCAGGGGCAGCGGCATAGGTACCATTAATGCCACCGGATGTCTGTTCATGTCCGGCACCGCTGTCACCAGCAGTGAGGACGGCGGGCGCAAGGCTTGGGTGTACCAGGGCATTGGTAAAGCGGACGGAACCAAGGCAATCAATATTTCGCTGCAATGGGGCGCCGCCAGTTATGTCGAGGACGGAAATATTGGCAATGGTGAAGGAGGAGTTATGGGGCTGACCCTCATGATTCTGGAGTCTGACGGCACTTTCACGGCTGGCGAATTTGCCCGGACTAATGATATCTATGGAGCCGCCGGTATTACGGAGATAACGCGGGCTACTCGAGTCAGGGATCTTGCCCCCGGCGTTGCGGTGAATGAAAGTTTCACGCTGGATATATCCAGCGCTACGGCCGGTAAAGAGCTCTTCCTGAGAATCAATGCCTATAACGCAGGCGTCGATCCCTGGATGACTATAGACAATATCACAATGGCGGCGAGCAAAATAGCGCCTAAAGCGCCAAAAGATAATGCCAGGTTTGTTGCGATTGAGCGTACTTCCTCGGCGAACGATTTGACATTTAAGATTACTGATCCAAACAACGTGGTTACTTCCGTTGATGTCCTGTTTGGTCCCGAGAATGATCCCAACTTGTCCCTGAATCCGGCCTATAAGATTGTCAGCGCCAAGTCGGTTTCGAATGGTAATCAATATACGATTACGCTGAATACCGAATTGTCCACGGATCTCGTTAATAATAAGCCGTATTACTGGAAAGTCATTCCTCATGATGCAAATAGCGTAACAATGAGCGCCTGGAATTTTACGACCATTCCATCGGGCCCCTATGTCGATCCTGTTGCGCCAAGCGTAAATGCTGTTTATCCGGGTGCAGATGCTGTCTTTTCTGTGGTGAGCGTCAATGTCGATACCTATCAGTGGTACAAGGACGCCGATCCGGATATTGCACTTTCCAGCAGTGATCCTCACTATTCCGGCGTTACCACGAATACCCTGACGATCCACAATGCACAAGTGGCGGATGAGGGATCTTACTACTGTATCGGAACCAAGACAGGCGGCGACATGGCTCAGAGCCTGGCCTCCGGCGAAGTGACCGTAAATCGATTGATGCACCACTTCCCGTTTAACACTGCCGCAAGTGGTATAACCCTGGATACCGTGGGCGGAGTTCAGGCGCAACTGATGGGTGGAGCCGCTGTGACAAGCGACGCCAATTCCATTGTTGGAGGTTATCTGAATCTCAGTAATCCCGGGTCCAATCTCGAAGACTCGCAGTACGCAAATATCCTGGATCCGAGTGCATTTACTCAACGACAGGTTACTATTTCCGCATGGTACCGTATGAAAACTCGCAGCGGCAAGGCGCCCATTTGGGCAGTTGGCGCCGACACGAATAATTACTTTGATTTCTTTCCCCAATATCAATATAGCGAGGATGATGGAACGGGTACGGCGCGCAGTGAGTTCAGGGTAAGCAGCAATCTCCGTAACATTACTTCCGGTTCTTATGAAATAAAAACGGATCAGTGGTATTTTGTAACGATAACCAACAATGAGGGAACTGAGAAATTGTATTTGGATGGTGAATACGCCGCTACAAGTGACATGTTTACCATGTCAGAAATTCAAGCAAAAATAACCGAACTTGGAACGCCGCTGGCGTACATCGGCAAACGTCTTGCCGGTGCTGCCGGCGATTACCCGCTGTTTAATGGTTATATCGATGAAGTGAAGGTCTATAACTATGCAATGTCGACCATTGAGGTAGGGCAGGAATACTTGTCAGTCAAAACAGATGCTGATTATGTCTGCAATCAGGAGACCTATGCCGTGGGCGACTATGACTATGATGGCAATTGTCAGGTCGATCTTGGCGATTTTGCGGAGATGGCTGCAAAATGGCTGCTTGATTATCAGATATTCTAAAGAATATGCCGTGACTGTGTTGACAGAGGGGGAGCTCCTGTCTTTAGGGAGCTCTTCTTTTTTTTGCTCGAACGCACGGATGGCGATCCTTGAAAGTGAGTCAGATGGAAGGCATCATAACTCTGCGGCAGCCGCGCCAACTGGTTTTCGGCAATGGCTGCAGTGAACAGATCGTACACGATATCCCCGGATTGGGCCTCAAGAGGGCCATGATCGTGACATCGGCGCCGGTGCATGGTCTTGTATTGCCTTTGTGTGAAAAGCTAAAAGAGCGCGGGATCCAAGTGACGGTATCCAATGTGCTCGATCGTGAGCCGACCCTGGAGATGGCTGCATCCGGAATAGAGACATGCCGGAGCACTGGCGCCGATGCCGTGGTCGGGGTGGGTGGAGGCAGCGTTCTCGATCTGGCAAAACTCATTGCGGCCCTTTGCGACGGTCGACAAAAGCTCACTGAAGTTTTCGGGATAGACAAACTGCACAGCCGAAGCCTTTATCTGGCCTGCATGCCCACCACAGCCGGTACCGGCAGCGAGGTTTCGCCGAATGCGATCATTCTTGATCCTGCCGACCAATCGAAAAAGGCCGTCGTGAGCCGCCATCTTGTGCCGGATGCCGCGTATATTGACCCCTTGCTGACGCGAACGGTTCCGCCGGCGGTAACGGCCGCCACCGGGATGGATGCGCTCGTTCATTGCATCGAGGCCTATGCCAACCGCTTTGCCCACGTGATCACCGATCATTATGCGCTCGAAGGCATTCGGTTGATCGCGAGCAATTTAAAAAAGGCCTGCGATAACGGCCTGGATATTACAGCGCGGGCGAACCTGGCCCTTGGCAGCATGTACGGCGGGCTTTGCCTTGGGCCGGTGAATACAGGCGGCGTCCATGCCTTGGCGTATCCGCTTGGTGGAAAGTATCACATTCCGCATGGCGTATCCAACGCAGTACTCTTGCGCCATGTCATGCGTTATAACATGCAGGCGGCTCCAAAACGATATGCCGCCATTGCCGCCGCATTGGGCGCGGAAAATAGAAAAAATGAACGAGAGACGGCACAGGCGGGATTGGATATAATTGGGAGGTTGTCCGATGCCTGCCAAATCCCGGCGAAGATCTCAGAAATTGGAATTCCGTTTGCGGACCTGGAGGAAATGGCCAAATCGGCAATGACGGTCACCCGGCTGTTGAACAACAATCTTCGTCAGATTACTTATGAAGACGCATTAGCAATTTACAGGAGCGCATGGTAGGATGCCAAAGATGAAAAAGTGTCAAGGCGTTATTGTCCCGATGGCAACCCCTTTTACGTGCGAAGGGCAGATCGACAGCAACAGTGTTCACCGCATTATCGACCACCTGATCGCCGGCGGCAGCGACGGTATTTTTGTTCTTGGAACAACCGGCGAGTCCGCTTCGATATCGGCCGGCGAGAAGCAGAAACTGGTTGAGGCCGCCGTTCAATCGACCAGCAAGAGGGCCGTTGTCTATGCGGGGATATCGGGCAATTGCCTGGCGGAATCGATCGCCGCGGCCCAACGCTATATGGACATAGGGGCGGATGTTCTTGTTGCTCATGTGCCTTATTACTTTTCTCTTAACGAGGATGAAATAGTCAGCTACTTTATGACTCTGGCTGATCATATCGCCGGTCCTTTGATGCTCTACAATATGCCAATCACGACGCATATCTCACTTTCGACCGACTGCATTGACAAATTGAGCCGGCATGAGCGCATCGTGGGGTTGAAGGATTCCGAGAATACGCCCGGGCGATTGGAAGCCTCGATTGAAAGGTTCGCCGGGCGAGATGATTTTTCTTTTGTTGTCGGCTGTGCAGCGCTTTCGGCCAAGGCGCTGGGGATGGGGGCGGCGGGAATTGTTCCAAGCGCCGCCAATCTGGAGCCCCGGCTCTACAAGACGCTGTTTGAAAAAGCCGTCCAGGGCAATGCGTTGGCCGCGCAGGAACTCCAGCAGCAAACAAACCGGGTTTCAGCGCTCTACCAGGGGACCCGGTCCCTGGGCCAGTCATTGGCGGCATTGAAGGCGGCGATGCATCTTCTTGGTTTATGTGAATCGATGATGCTGCCTCCGCTTGTAACACTCGAGAAGAAGGACATGGTCGAGATCAAGAACCAAATGGCAGGATTAGGCCTCAAAACGGTTGTTCAATAATTCCAGGGAAGGCGCAGTATGATCAAATCCAGACCAATTCTTGCAATCACGATGGGAGACCCCGCGGGGATCGGTCCGGAAATAGCGGTCAAGGCGCTGGCCAACAAAAAAGTATATGACATCGCCAGACCGGTACTCGTGGGAGATGCATCGGTTATTGCCCGAGCGGCCGATATCTCCAAACTCAAGCTAAGAGTGAAAGCGGTTTCGAAAGTCAATGAAGCGACATTCGAATACGGGGTTGCGGATGTCCTGGATTTAGAAAATGTGAGCGTTGACACTTTTGAGTATGGGAAGGTTTCAGCCGTGGCGGGCAAGGCCGCCTTCGAGGCTGTTGAACGAGTGATCGCGCTTGCGATGGATGGTCAGATCGATGCGGCGGTAACAGGGCCCATCAATAAGGAAGCGCTCAATCGGGCCGGATACCGCTATTCGGGTCATACCGAAATTTTTGCTGAGTACACAAAGACAAAAGACTACGCCATGTGCCTTGTCGAGCAAGATATGCGGGTAGTGCATGTCTCTACGCACGTTTCCTTAAGACGGGCCTGTGAACTGGTCAAACAGGAGCGAATTGTTGCGGTGATCCGATTGGCGCATGATATGTGCAGGCGTCTGGGCATAAAGAACCCGGCAGTCGGTGTAGCGGGTTTAAATCCGCATGCCGGCGAAGGAGGGCTGTTCGGAGATGAGGAAGAAAAGGAGATCATTCCCGCGATAGAAAAGGCCAGGGCGTTGGGCATCCAGGCCGAAGGTCCGGTTCCGGCGGACACGCTGTTTTCGAAGGTCAAAGGGGGACAGTATCAGATCGCCGTGGCGATGTATCATGACCAGGGGCATATTCCCGTGAAAGTCACGGGATTTGTGTTCAATAGCCGGACCAAAAAATGGGAGTCGGTCAAGGGCGTGAATATTACGCTGGGCCTTCCCATCATTCGGACGTCCGTGGATCACGGTACGGCCTTCGATCAGGCGGGCAAGGGCACGGCCAACGAAGAAAGCATGGTGCACGCGATCGAGTACGCGGTCAGGCTTGCACTCTAATACGCTTCTGTTTAGGAATTTATGATCGTTGTGATAGCGGATGACTTGACGGGGGCCGGAGAGATCAGCGGGATCGGTCTTGACTACGGTCTCAAAGTGGAACTCCAGCGAAGTTTTTGCCCGCAAACAAATGCCCAGTTACTGGTTATTGACACGGACACCCGGTCATTGCCGGCTGAGCAGGCGGGCCAGGCCATACGGGATGTTGCGGAACGATTGAATGCGTCAGGTCTTGTCATCGACTGGATCTATAAAAAGACCGACTCGGTTCTTCGCGGGCCTGTAGCCGGTGAGTTGGAGACATTGCGTGATGCGCTGCATGCCGCCAGAGTGCTGCTCGTTCCGGCAAATCCGTCCAAGGGAAGGATCCTACGCGATGGGCAGTATCTTATACAGGGCAAGCCGCTGTGCGAAACCGATTTTGCCTGCGACCCTGAATATCCAGCGACGACGTCGGACGTTTTGCGGCTGCCGGGCCTGAGCGGCTGTCACGAGGTACATTTACTGAACTGCAGCCGGCCATTACCATGCACAGGAATCGCAATCGGCCAGGCAGAGACAGCGAATGATCTGGCGCGATGGTCTGAAAAAATGGATGGGCAAACGCTCATGGCCGGTGCGGCGGAGTTCTTTGAAGCAATTCTGCAAAGCAAGGGATTGTCCAGGAAAATCGCTGAAACAGAATGCTGTTTTGGCAGCCGTATGTTGGTAGTCTGCGGCAGCAGTTGCGATTCAAGCCGTCAGTTCCTCAGAAAAGCAGAGCAGCTTGGCGTCGGTCTTTGCAGAATGCCGGATCGACTGTTTGGATCGGATTGCCCCGATACCACGTGTTTTGAGCAGTGGACTGACCAGATCATCCGATGCTTTGAGAAGAGCAGTTGCGTGATGATCGCCATCGATCGCGCGGTCATTGAGAATGCTGCGTTGGCCCGTGCGCTTTGCGGCCGCATGGCAAAGGCCGTGTGGTCAGTATCCTGCATGATTCCGTTGAACGAAATCTTTGTGGAAGGCGGGGCGACGGCCGCGGCGATCGTTGAACGCTTTGGATGGAATCGGTTTAGCCCTTGCGACCAGCTCGGGCCCGGTATTGTTCGAATGAAAGTTCTGGAATGTGACGAAACCTGCCTCACGATAAAGCCGGGCAGCTATCCGTGGTCGGAAAGGATTCGAGACGTTTTTTTGAAAGGAGTATCCCGTGCCAACTGAAACACTTCATTGGATCGATTGGACGATCATCGTCGCATACGCAATCCTGATCGCTTACCTGGGCAAGTGTTTTTCTGAAACCGGTAAATCCACGGGCAGCTACTTTGTTGGCAGCCGCTCCATTCCCGCCTGGGCCATCGGCATGTCGGTCATGGCCACGCTCATCAGCAGCGTGACGTTCCTGGCCTATCCCGGCCAGGGCTTCAGCGGCGATTGGATCCTGCTGGTGCAGGGGCTGGCCGTACCGATAACCCTGGTGACGTTCGTCTGGTTCATCGTCCCTCTTTACCGCAAGTTCATCGGCATCAGCGCCTACGAGTACTTCGAAAAACGCTTCGGGTACTTTGCCCGCTTGTACAGTTCCACCGGGTTTATCATGATGCACTTCACCAAGATGGGAACCGTTTTCTATCTTCTCGCCCTGTCCCTGGCTTCCATGACCGGACAAAACCCCTACGGCATCGTATTGATCGTCGGCATCATTACGATTCTTTACACCTGGGCCGGCGGCATCGAAGGCGTTATCTGGATGGATGTCATACAGGGATTCATTCTCATCGCAGGAGGTCTGGTCAGTTGCGGCATCTTGCTCCTGCACGCAGGACAAGGCCCTGCCCAGGTACTTCAGGCCGCCTGGGCAAGCGGCAAAATGAATATCGGTGAATTCAGTTGGGACTTCACGCGACTGACCTTCTTCGTCATGTTCATCAACGGGATATTTTATGCTATTCAAAAATACGGTACCGATCAAACCATCGTGCAGCGCTTCCTGGTTGCCGGAACCGACAAGAAAGCGATCAAGGCGGCCCTGATGGGCACTCTTTTGTGCGTGCCCGTCTGGACGCTGTTTATTTTTATCGGCACATTGCTGTGGGTCTATTACCGCATGTCTCCCGAGCTGCTGCCCGCAGGGATAACCGGCGACAAGGTCTTTCCGTATTTCATCCTGACGCAGATTCCCGCCGGCGTCACCGGGCTGATCGTTGCGGCGTTGTTTTCGGCCGCCATGTCCACGCTTGACTCGGATCTCAATTGCCTGGCGGCCGTCGGCGTCGAAGATTATTACCGCCGATTCCGCAGAAATGCCTCGGATCAACAATGCTTGCGCCTGGGCAAGATGATCATTCTGGTTTGCGGCGTAATTTCCATTGGCATCGCCTGTCTTTATATTCATATGGGCGGCGAGGCGATCCTCGGGACGTTATTCGAGTTGTACGCCATCTTTTCCGGCGGCATCGCCGGCATCTTCCTGCTGGCTTTTTTTACGACCCGTGCAAATCGAAAAGGCCTTAATGTGGGCATAGCCGCCTGTGTTTTGTTTACGACCTATGCGGTGCTGACCTCAACGAAATTCGATCTGGGCGGCTCAGGCAAACAGCTTATTCTCGATCTGGGACGATTTAACTTTCCGCATCACAAGTATATGCTCGGGGTCTACAGTCACATCGTTCTGTTCGTGGTCGGATACCTGGCCAGTTTCTTCTTCAAGCCGGACAAGGAGACCAGGCAGATGACGCTTTACGGCTGGCTTGAAAAGCAAAAGGAGTTTGCCGATACCGAGGATGTTCCCGTTGCCGTTCAAGAATGATCGACAACTGCGGCAGGGGCAGACCTCCACGTCTGCCCAAACCTGCGCAGCGGGCGCTATATTCTTCTTTGCCATGAACCAGTGAGAACAATTTTCCTATTAACAATTAAAAGGAATGCAAATGCATAAGCTATGTTTATCTCTGGCAGCTATTTTTACTTTGAATGCTGCCGCGCTGGCCGATTCGTTTTCCATTCAAGCAGCGTATCCAAAAGCAGCCGCTGTCTTGGAATGGGCTAACGCGTGCCCTTTGCTGGCCGATGCCCTTGATCCGGATTTTTTTGACGCGCTCGACCAGGACAACAATTCCGCATTTCTACAGACGCTCAGCGATAAACTGGGCCGACAGGCTTATCGAAAGATCGGTCCGGTTGCAGCCATACGTGTGCAGATCCAACCCGGCCACATCCTGGAGGCGCCGTATATCATCCTCGAATACCAAACCCAGTTCACGGGCATCATCAATATCGGCGGCGGGGCGTTCGGAGGCAACTGCGTGCTCATTCCGGGCGGCCGGGACGCCTTTGCGCATCGGACATTCTTCGGCATCACCGAAGACGAGACCGCCCGTAAGAAATATCTGGAGATGTATCAGCAGCGTCAGGCCATGCCGAGCAACCGCCGCAATACGATGACCGGCGAGTTCGACCGTTTATTTAACGGCAGCATGCCTGATGCCTCGATTCAAACAGTCCAGTCGGACATAAAGACCAAGCTTCAGCAGATGGTCACGGCATTTGAGCCCTATGGCGCGCGGATGCTCAAGCAGCCGCACATGGGCCAGATCGGAGCCAAAATCACGGACCATTTGTATTTGTATATTCGCGAGTTTCCCAAGGGCAGCCCCGGCTCAAAGGTGGAGGTCACAGACCCCTATTTCTGGCTGATCCTTTCCGGCGGCCCCAAGCCCATGCCCAAGGACTATCTGCCCGCCTTCCCGGGTGCCGAGGGGCTTGGCGCCATGACCACCGGCGGTCGCGGCGGCAAGGTGATCTATGTGACCAATACCAATACGGATGGTCCCGGCAGCTTTGCCGAAGCGGTCAATACCAAGGGCGCTCGCGTCGTCCTATTCAAGGTCTCCGGCCAAATCACGCTTCCACAGGATGTTTGGATCACGGAGCCGGATATGACGCTCATCGGCTATAACGCACCCGGCGAAGGGATCGAGATCTGCGGGCGCATCTGCATGGCCGCAAGCAACATCATCATGCGCGGCATGCGCTGGCGTTTGCGTCCGCCGCTTGCGGCCGACGGCATGGATACCAACGGCGATCTGCGTAACCTGATCTTTGACCATTGCAGTTTTGCTTACGGCAGTGACGAGATATTGCGTTTCATCGGTCAGGGTCATACGTTTTGGGGCTATACGTTTCAATACTGCAACATCGGGCCAGGCATGTCAGGCCTGGGCTCGCACCCGTACGGTCCGGAGATTGGCGGCGTCGGCTCTATCCATCACTGCATCCTGCACAACACCCTCAGCCGTTCGCCGGAAGTGGATTGCAGCCGCATCGACTGGCGAAACAATATTTTCTATAATTGCCGCAGCGGCCACTCCAAGCGTTTGACCAATCAGTTCAACCTGGTCAATAACCTGGTCATCGATAATCCCGATATGCCCTTTACCTATGAATTTAGTGCCACCGAGAATAATTTCGCTGCGGGAAATTATCACGAAGTCAAGGGCAAGAAAAAGGTTTTCGATCCGGTGCCTTCGGACACTTATGTCAAGGCTCCGTTTGAATTCATGCCTGTAACAACGTATCCTGCCGAGCAGTTTGAGCAGCATCTGCTGCCTGTTATCGGCGCCTATCTGCCCGTGCGCGATGCCACCGATGGCATCTGGATCGAGCGGATCAAGGCGCGCACGGCCAAGCCTGCCTTTTGGGTGAAGTCGGCGTCGGATTGGGAGTCCTACAATCCCGGCAGCAATGACCGCAAGTCATTCGATATGTGGCTAAGCGAGGACTTCCCACCGCCGGCCGCCGGAGCCGTTGCGGCCGAGGATTCGGATAATGACGGCATGCCGGATGAATACGAGAAAGCCAACGGATTTGACCCGAAGGACGCCTCCGACGGCTCGCTCGACAGCGATCAGGATGGGTATTCCAATGTCGAAGAGTGCCTCTACCGCACGAATCCCAACCAGTATGTGGACTACAGGAACCCGGCGAACAATCTGCATACGCTGCATTGATCTTGCAACTCAAGGCGAGCAGTCTTAGAAAAAGCTAAGCCGTTTAGATTTGCGCAAAATGGGCGGATTTGGGAGAAAGGGTGGAAGACGGGACTCGAACCCGCGACCCCTAGAACCACAATCTAGTGCTCTAACCAACTGAGCTACATCCACCATCATCAGGCGAATTCCCGCCGGAACAGAAATTGGGATTGTACAGCCACCGCGCCGCATTGTCAACCGTGCCGCCAAAAACAATCATGATGTCTATGGTCGCATTTGTATTGTGTACAACCATTGCTTGCTTCAATGTACATTTTGTGCCTTCGACTGCGACAAAACCGCATTTTTGGCGGGAAATCGCATCTAACAACTGGAACGGAATTTGTTAAGTGTAGTTTATTATGAAATCAAACAATATAGACCTATCGGAAGGGAAAAGACGTGAAAACGAAATTCGCTGTCTCGATACTCGCTTTGTCGGTGATTGGAATGTGTCTGGTCTATGTGGACGCGGCTCAAAAACGCCCCCTATTGCGGGTTGGCGTTTACGACAGCCGGGCAATCGCTATCGCGTATGCCGCCTCAACTTACAATGAGCAGCAGCATCAAAAATTGAAAGCTGAACTGGATAAGGCCGAGGCGGCAGGAGATGCTGAAAAGGTCAAAGCCATTAAAGAAAAAAGGAAGCCAGGGTCAACAGCGTATGCACCTGCAGGGCTTCGGCACCGCGCCCGTGCATGAGATGCTTGAGCCGATCAAGGACAATCTGCCCGAATTGGCTGCCGCCAACCAGGTCGACATGATCGTCAGCAAGTGGGAGTTTGATTACATTGCGACAGATGCAGAAGTCAAAGACATCACCGACCAATTGGTTGCTTTTTATAACCCCGGCCCAAAACAGTTGGAATGGATTCGGCAGATGAAAGACAAGACGCCGCTCTCGGAAGAGGAAATTCTCGCGCACCCGGATTAAAACCAACAGTTTTGCGTTATGAGTTTTGAGTGAGGGGTTAAACTCAAAACTCGTAACTGTAAAACTAATAACTATCTCGTGTCAACCTGCTCTTCTTGCTCGGTCAAATCCTCTTCTTCATCATAAGATTCCGTGTTATAGTTTTCAGAATTCTGTGTCAGATCGGCGTAGCCGGCGACCTGGTCCTGTATCATATTCTTCTTCATCGCTTCGTATTCTTCCAGCGTCATCACCACTTCGCGCGCCTGGCTGCCCTTGTATTCGCCCAGAATGCCCGAGGCGGCCATCATCTCGATGATGCGCGACGCACGCGCATAGCCGATGCTCAGCCGCCGCTGCAAGAGCGACACGCTGCCGCGCTGTGATTCCAGCACGACCTTCACTGCCTCATCGAACATGTCATCCTGCTTCATTCCACTCAGGTCAACGGTGTTAAGCTGCATCAGTTCGGGGCTAAACTGCTGCTGGGCGACGCCCTTGAGGTACTTGACGACCCCGCGGATCTCCTCATCGTCCAGGTATGCCCCCTGGGCTCGCATCAGTTCGCTCGTGCCGGGCTTGAGGAACAGCATATCGCCCTGTCCCAGCAGCGTCTCGGCGCCGTTCTGGTCCAGGATGATTCGGCTGTCCATGCGGGCCGCTACACGGAAGGCAATACGTGACGGCATGTTTGACTTGATCAGGCCGGTTACCACCGTTGCCTGGGGCCGCTGCGTCGCGAGCACCAGGTGAATGCCCACCGCTCGGCTCTTTTGGGCGATGCGCACAATATACGCCTCGATCTCCTTGGCCGATGTCATCATCAGGTCGGCCAATTCATCGATGATGATGACGATGTGCGGCATTTTCTTGGGGATCATCGCCTCTTCTTCCGGCGTGGACGGCTTAAATCGCTCGATGAGTTCTTCTTGCGTCAGCAGATTGTAAGACGCCAGGTTGCGTACCTGTGCCTCGGCCAGCAGCTCATAGCGTTCGTCCATCTTGGTGGTCGCCCATTCGAGGATCTGTTCGGCCCGCCGCATCTCCGTCACGGTCGGGCACATCAAATGCGGGATCGACTCGAACATTGCCATTTCGACCATCTTTGGGTCGATCAGGATGAGCTTGACCTCATCCGGCCGGCGCGTCAGCATGACGCTGGTGATGATGCTGTTGATGCATACGCTCTTGCCCGAACCGGTCGTTCCGGCGATCAGCAGATGCGGCATGGCCGCCAGATCGCTCACCAGGACCTCGCCGGATGAACTCTTGCCCAGGTACAGCGGGATCTGCATCCGCGCCGCTTCCCCCTTGAGCAGCAGTTCCTTCAGCCGCACGGTCTCGCGCTGCGAATTAGGCACTTCGATGCCGATGGTATGCTTGCCCGCCAGCGGCGCCACCACGCGCACCATGCCGGAGCTGAGCGCGCGGGCCATATCATTGGCCAAATTCGAGATCTGGTTGACCTTGACGCCCGCCGCCAGTTCCAGTTCATACATCGTAATGGCCGGCCCCGGCTCGGCGTTGACCACCTTGGCATTCACGCCGAACTCCTCCAGCAGCGCTTCCAGGTCCTGCGCCTTGTGTTCGACCATCTTGGTTTGGATGGCTGAAAAACCAGCTTCAGGTTCCTTGAGGAAGTCCATCGGCGGCAGTTGGTAGGCATCGCACGATTCAGATTCGGTTGCCGTCTCCTTGGGTTTCGGTGCAGGCTTTGCCTTGTGAATGATTGGCTTGGATTCGCTCTGCGCTGCCTCATGCCGATTCTCGAGCGTCTGTTCAAGAGATGACTCTTGCGCTGCCTCAAGCGCATCGGCCGTACTCTCCGGTTCAATTGTCGCAACAGAGGTCTCTGTCTCTATCCCTGTCTGGGCCTGCTCCAGCGGGTTTTGATGAAGTTGCTTGGTGTAGTTCCTCACGGCCTCCGTAAAGTCCTTGGCCGCCGATTTTTGTTTTTCGCTCAAGCGCTTCCAGATATCTCCAAGCACGACGGAATGTTCCCTGGCCGCGTTCCAGGCGGGCTCTGCCATCCCGAACGTCTTCAAAACGCCCATGCCGAACCACCGCACGCTGGCAAACACCACGCTGTCGGCCAGCAGCAAGGCGCCGACCGTCCAGCAGCATACCACGACCAGCCATGTACCCAGAAGGGCCATCTGCGTATTCAGATAGCTGGCGGCGGCCGCTCCCAGGATGCCTCCATTGCCCATGGGAAAAGCGCCCGTTCGATACAGTGCCATGGTTTGCGTCGGCCACAAGAGGTTCCAGGCCGTCGAGATCGTCGCTACCGTCAGGGCCAGGCCGATCAGCCGCAGCAAAGGCTGCGTCACGGGCTTTCCGCTCAGATGGATCAGCAGGGCCGTGCCGAAAGAGACCCACGCCAGCAGCACGCCCGGCCCGAAATAGTAAAGTGAATAGTATGCGCAAAACGCCCCCGCGCGACCGCACAGATTCTGCACCGGCTGGTTATGCGGCCACACGTACCCGCTGGGCGCGTCGCCCATGTTAAAGCTCAAAACGCTGACGGTTAAGAATATGCAGGCACAAAGCCCTATGAATTCAAAGGCTATTCGATATAACTGTCCGTGTTTCACCTGGAACTTCCTTGTATCTGTGTTGAAAAGCGGTTTTTTACACCCACGGCCTTTAGGCATTATCCGCAAATCATTATATCGGCAATCCGTGAAAATTTTCTGCAAAAGCCGTCAGCCGGGATTAAATTCTTTCCAATTCGGAAAAACCCCTATTTTGGACCAATTTGTCTCAGAATCTAACCCCTCATATCAAACGCTCAATTTACAATTTGCAGTCGATTCTCTTAGTAATGCGGATTGAAAGCCTAATGGTTGGTCGCAAGAATTTCGAAACCTTCCATGCATGGGTCAAGAGAGATTTGCGCTTTGTATCTCTCGGGTTGCGTTTTCCTTAGAACTGCAGTTGTTGCCTTTATTGCATCCGACTGGCCGCAATGGGCATATACTGGGACCTTAGACAAGCAAAAGGTATTCCTGCCAATGAACACACGAAATAGCCCAGCGCAGGCTGGGAAGCCTGCGTTCCTCTATTCTTCTATTTTGCCATGCGATTGCCGGGCCATCGCCACGGTCCCCGTCCGCACCAGGCTCTTGATGCCGTACGGCCGGCACGCCTCGATGAACGCCTCGATCTTGCTTTCCGGACCGGCCACCTCGACCATCACGAACTTGGGCCCGATGTCCACCGTCTTGGCGTTGAACATCTCGATCAGCGCCAGCATCTCCGGCCGCTTCTCCGGCGGACACGCAATACTGATCAGCATCAGGTCCCGGCTGACCGTATCCTGCCCCACAAAATCCTGCACCTTCACAACGGATATGATCTTCGCCAACTGCTTTCGCACCTGCTCGACCACCCTGTCGTCCCCGACCACTACGATCGTCATCCGGCTCAGGCTCGGGTCGTCAGTCGGTCCCACCGCCAGCGAATCGATATTAAACGCCCGCGCCGCAAACATCCCTGCCACATGCGCCAAGACCCCCGGCTTATTCAAAACCAATGCACTCAATATATGCTTCATACTAATCTCCGATTAGAAATTCTAATTTCTAATTTCTAAATCCTAAACAATATCAAATTACCAAAATCCAAATTCTAAAGTGTCACGCGAACGTTTAAGTATGTTTTTGTATTTTAGTCATTTGAGTTTTGGCTTTGTTTAGAATTTCAGATTTAGTGCTTAGGATTTTCTTCTGTTTACGCCATTTCAAAAATATCCAGTCCGTTCATCTCGTGCAGGCTCTTGCCCGCCGGCACCATCGGCCAGACGTTCTCTTCACGGTCCACATGGAAATCCACGACGCACGGCTTCTCTTCCGCCAGCATCTGCTTGATCGCGTCCGGCACCTGCGTTTTCTTATCCACCGTCAATCCAGCGCATCCGAACGCCCGCGCCAAATTCGCAAAGTCCGGGTTCACCAGCGAACTCTGCGAATACCGTCGCCCGTAGAACAGTTCCTGCCACTGCCGCACCATGCCCATGTAGCCGTTATTGATGAGCACGACCTTGATCGGCAGCTTGTACATCACGGCGGTGGACAGTTCCGTCAGCGTCATATTGAAGCTGCTGTCGCCGTCAATATCGATGACCAGCTTATCCGGGTGCGCGATTTTGGCCCCGATGCACGACGGCAGCCCGAAGCCCATCGTTCCCAGCCCGCCACTGGTGATAAACTGCCGCGGCCGTTTGAACTTATAGAACTGCGCCGTCCACATCTGGTGCTGCCCGACGCCCGTGCAGATGATGGCGTCGCCCTGGGTCTGCCGGTAGAGTTCTTCAATGACGTACTGCGGCTTTATGACATCTTTCTTCTTGTCATAGCGGAACGGGTGCTTGGCCTTCCACGCCGCGATCTGCTCAAACCACTCCGTCCGCGGCTTATGCTCCAGCTCCGGCATCATCGCCTCCAGCACCTGCCGCGCATCGCCGACAACCGGGATATCCACGTGAACGTTTTTCGAAATGCTCGCCGGGTCCAGGTCGATGTGAACGATCTTGGCATTGGGAGCAAACGTCTTGAGATTGCCCGTCACGCGGTCCTCGAACCGCGCCCCGATCGAAACCAGCAGGTCCGCGTGCTGCACCGCGAAATTCGCGTACGCCGCGCCGTGCATTCCCAGCATATCCAGCGACTCGGCGCGGCTCTGGTCGTACGTGCCCATGCCCATCAGCGTCGTGGTCACCGGCACGTTGGCCTTCTGCGCCGTTGCCCTCAGCGTCTCTGCGGCGCCCGAGATGATGACTCCGCCGCCGACATAGAACACCGGCTTTTGTGCAGCGTTGATCGCCTGGGCCGCCATGCTGATTTGCCGGCTGTGCCCCTGCGGACGCAGCTTATATCCCGGCAGCTCGATATCCTTTTTCGGCGGGATCGGGCACTGCGCAAGCTGCATATCGACGGGGATATCGATCAAAACCGGTCCGGGTCTGCCCGTGGTTGCGATATGGAACGCCTCGCGGATCGTCTGCGCCAGGTCGTTGGGGTTCTTGACGATCACGTTGTGTTTGGTGATCGGCCGCGTGATGCCGGTGGTGTCCGCTTCCTGGAACGCATCATTGCCGATCAGGTCCGTACGCACCTGTCCCGTCAGCGCCACAAGGGGCACCGAATCCATCATTGCCGTCGCCAGTCCCGTCACCAGGTTGGTCGCACCGGGCCCGCTGGTCGCGATCACGACGCCCGGTTTGCCCGTTGCCCGCGCGTAGGCGTCGGCCATGTGGCAGCCGCCTTGTTCGTGCCGCGGGATAATAAAGCGTATCGGCGCATCATAGAGCTTGTCGAACAGCGGCAGCACCACGCCGCCCAGGTACCCGAAGATCGTCTCAACCTTCTGCTCCAGCAGCATATCGACGATCACCTGCGAGCCGGGCTTATAAACCGTACCCGCATCATTTCCATTCTTGCTCATATCATTCTCCACAAATAAAGGGGTCAGACACCTTGTTTCCTTGTCTATGCCGTTTGCCGCGCAATTCCCATAGTTGCGGCACTGGGAACTGCAATTTGGGCAAGCCGGCCCGATGTTTGGTACCGTCCCTGTGTGCGGGAAGATCCGCCGGTAGATTGCATCAAAGATCGGCATAACCGCTGCGCCCGTGTAGCCGAAGATCGTATCCACACCCTGCTCGATGAGAATATCGACAATGACTTCGCGTCCGGGTTTAAGCAGGGGGGTTGGGGGCTGCGCAGGGGCTTCCTGCGGCAAAGAGGAAATAGCCATAACATGTCTCCGATCCTGTGTAACATTACGTTAATTCCAGTGTTTGCAGGGTCTTAGGGCAATTTCCGCAAGAACCGATCACAGCCGCACCAAGCGACTGAACCGACCCTTCCGGCTTACGCTGCCCATTTCTGCAGCACTCAAACCACATTCTTAACTTGTGCCAGGGACACGACTTACAGTCAAACTGTAACCGCGCCAGAGCTTTTGGGAGCGCGGGCGTCTCGCCCGCATTTCCCTAAACTAGGGAACTACGAACCCTAAACTATAAAGTAGTTATCTGTCTTTGTCAATCTCAGCTTGAATCAATTTTCCTTGACAATCCCGATAAGCCGTGTATAATTATTCCTGAGTTCTGTGTTCTTGAGTTCCTGTGTTCTTGTTCTGAGGGAGAAACCAATGAGGACGGGTATTTTTTCTGTTTTAATAGCGTTGCTTTCCTTGTACGCCCCCGCTTTCGCTTACGACTGGTCTACCAACCCCGGCGACGGCTCCCCCGAAAACCCGTATCAAATTCGATCAGCCGATGATTGGCTAATTCTGATGGCAACCCCAACGTCTTGGAATAAACACTTTGTGTTGACTGCCAACATAGATCTTGCGGAGTTGTCGCTTACGCCGGTGGGGACAAATTCCGCGTTTCCTTTTGTGGGCAATCTAAACGGCAACGGCTATACAATAAGCAATGCCGCCCTCCATCAGCCTGCGAACGATTGTGTGGGATTGTTCGGATTTATTGGTTCGGGCGGCCAGGTCACGCATCTTGGTATCCTGAATGTTTCTGTCCAGGCAAATAATTATCTCAAACTGACCGATTGAAAGATTTTTGATGATAGCAGTGATTCAACAAAAACAGCCTCAAATGCCGATAAGTCTTGTGTTGAGCATTACTTATTCGCACGGAGGCTGCATGATTACTATCGGCAAAATTCCTCAAAAA
>JAJFTK010000101.1 GCA_021372945.1 Planctomycetaceae bacterium
TCCTGACAAGTGAAGGTGAATTATCACTGCAGGATAATGGCCAGCTCAAATCGATAACAGATGTTTTCCGTTGTAACATCATATAATTAAAATAGTTATGTTAAAATAGTCTCAAGTTAATGGGACAGTACTGATCCTAAATCCTAAATCCTAAACTCTAAACAAATTCAAATGCCAAACAGGAACTCACGACCAAGCAGAGCTTAACCGTGCCACCCATGGTGAGGCGCACGCACATGCTCATTTTGTCGCGTCTTTCATGGTGTTGAGCATATCGATGATGCCGGAGCCGGAGACTTGGGGCAGGGCGAGCTGGCCTTCTTTTTTCAGCGGCAGGGTTAAGGGGCCGACGCTGGGCGTATTGACGGAAAGGTCCAGGCCCGCCTTGTAGGGGATGGTCATGCCGGGACGGATATCCTTCACTGATTTGAAGATGTCCAGGTAGTTGACCGTGACCGGCAGGGAGACGGACTGTTTGCTTTTGGCGGGAATGGAGGTCTGCGGTTTTGCATTGCCCGAAAGCAGGGATGTTGTACCGCTCGACAGGCTGTAATTCAGATTTGTCAGCGGCAGGGGCACGGCGTAGGGGTTATCGACCTTGACATCAAAGACGAGGTGGGCCGAACTGAGACTGGCATCGGCAAACTGTACGCCGGTGATGTGAGCCGTGGGCCTGCTCAAGCCAAGTTGCTCCAGCGTACTGCACCCGAAGAACAGAAAACAAACTGATGAAACTAAAACTATTGCTGTCCTGGTAGGCATTCTATGTTTTCCTTCAATATTTGCTTATATTTTACCGGTTATAACCTCTGTCCTCCGCGATTTCCAGTAGGCGGTGAGGAGGGAGGCGGTGATGATGCAGGTGAAGACGAAGAAGGCGGTGGGGATGGCGGCGCGGGGGCCGAGATTGTGGATGGCCAGCACGGTGCCCAGTCCGGCGTTCTGCATGCCGACTTCGATGGCCAGGGTGCGGCGCTGGCTGTCTGGCATCTTAAAAAAGGTGGCGACGCCATAGCCGCCGGCAAGACCGCCGAGATTTAATAAAAGCACCACGAGTATAATCAATCCGCTGGCCTGCAGCATGGCTTCGCGATTAGAGGCGATGACGAGCGTGCAGACGAAGATGATGAAGGTGACGGAGATGGCGGGAAATATCTCCTTAACGCGTTCGACGAGGCGACCAAAGCAGAGGCGCACGGCAAAGCCGGCGGCCAGCGGAAGAATGACCATGAAGATGATCTCGAAGAACATGTTCCAGAAGGAGACGGGCAGGTCCTGGCCGGCGAGCAGCTTGGTGAGGGCCGGGGTGACGATGGGACACAGGAGCGTCGAGACCGTGGTCAGCGAGACGGAGTAGGCAACGTCGGCCTTGGCGATGTAGCTCATGACGTTGCTGCTCATTGCGCCGGGGGCGCAGCCGGCGATGATGAGGCCGGCGGCGAGCATGGGGTCGAGATTGAAGATTTTCGTAAGCAGATAGGCGCCAAAGGGCATGATGATGAATTGAGCCAGCGTTCCGATCAGGACGATGATGGGGCGGCGGATGATGTTCTTGAAGTCGTCCACGGTGAGGACGGCGCCGATGCCGAACATGGTCAGTGCGAAGAACCAGAGGTTGGGGCTTCGAATGGATTGAAGGATCTGGGGCCAATTGTCGGCCGAACGGCCGAACATCTTAACCGTGCCAAGGAACACGAAGGGCCTTGGATAAAAGTAGCCGATCAAGGCGAAAAGGACGATCCAGAAGGCGAAAAGTTTGGTATACCAGCGGAAAGCGGCTTCCAAAGGGCTCAATCGCGACGTTTGGACCTTCGTTTTATCAAGTTGTTCAAGCTGCATGAGAGAATGGTACTTAAAAAGGGTGGCACGGTCAAGCTTTGCTTGGCCGTGGATGGCCTACGTAAAATGTCTTGCGATCGACTTCAATCGGTCCTTGCGTATCCGTATTCCAATCCTTAAAGCTCGAATAAAACCACGCGGCCGGATGTTCAACCAACTTGCGTCGAACAGGGTTCCGATGCATGTAGTTTATTTCCTTCCACGCCGTATCAAGATCGACGATGTTGCGGTCATAACCGCCGCCCGCTTGCCAGAAGCGATAGGGCTGGCTGCATTGCCCCGTGGTCATTTGTTCAAACTGCTTTGGATAATGCTCTTTATTAAAAGCCAGAGCCCAGCGAGCGACCGGCTGCTTGACGGACTGCAAGAAAGCAGAAATCGAATAGCCGGTCACTCGCGGCCAGACAAGCAAATGCACGTGCTCAGGCATGAAGACATACGCCCAAAGGGAAAAGTTGTGACGCGTGCAGGCTTTCGAGATGCTTTCGGCCAGCTTCTGACAAACAGGATCGTGAACAAGAAAAGGATGTCCCTGATAACAGGTAAAGGTCAAGGCGTGGGCGTGGCAAGGGTGATTGTAGCGTTTGCAGTGTTTGCGGTGTTCATCTATTGTAGGATTTTGCATCTGTTCAATTCCTTCTTACAACTGCGGCCACGGCCAAGCGGAGCTTGACCGTGCCACCCTGTCGGAGAGATTAAGGACCATTGTAGCCCTAAAACTACCATAATGAAAAAATTTTTGAGAATTTTAAAACAAAGGCTTGACTTTGGCGATAAGTAAGACTAAATTGGTCCTACATAGCAGAAGTCAGAAGACAAAGCAGATACCCCTCCGACCGCTATGCGGCCACCTCCCCTTATCAAGGGGAGGAGTTGACAGAGGATAGAAGATGGAATTGATACGGCGAGATACGGATTACGCGTTGCGGCTGGCGGCGAAGATGGCCAAAGAGTACGCCGGAGGCCAGGCGCTGTCGGCCCGGACGATGGCCCGGGAGAACAGGGTGTCGTACCCGCTGGCGTGCAAACTTTTGCAGAAGATGGCGCAGGCGGGGATCGTCGAGAGCACGATGGGGCCCAAGGGCGGTTTTCGGCTGGCGCATGAACCGGCCGAGATTGCGTTGTCGGAGATCGTCGAGGCGGTGCAGGGGCCGATTTGTGTGAACAAGTGTTCGGACGCCAAATTCGCCTGCCCGATGAAATGCCAGTGCGGTCTGCATCCAAAGATGATGGACCTGCAGCGGCATATTCATGATTTTTTGTACAACTTGAGTTTAAGGGAATTCCTTAATAAAGGAGAATCGCAATGAACGGTAAAATGAACGGTAATATGTCGAAC
Source organism: Planctomycetaceae bacterium (assembly GCA_021372945.1). Lineage (GTDB taxonomy): Bacteria > Planctomycetota > Phycisphaerae > Sedimentisphaerales > Anaerohalosphaeraceae > 4572-13. Next base: position 3,179 of record JAJFTK010000101.1, read on the forward strand.
TTACAGTGCTACGGCGAGGCGGCAGGCCTGGCCGAGATGGTGCAGTATGCCGACGGCTCGATCGTGAGCAAGACGCTGCTGGACAAACCGGCCGGGACGCTGACGCTGTTCGCGTTTGATGCGGGACAAAACCTGAGCGAACACACGGCGCCATACGACGCGGTGATCCAGGTGGTCGACGGCAGGGCGGTGGTGACGATCGACGGCAAGGACCACGATGTGCACACGGGCCAGATGATCATCATGCCGGCGAATATCCCACACGCGGTAAAGGCGAAAGAACGGTTTAAGATGCTGTTAACGATGATACGATCGAAGGTCTAAGAAGAACGTTGAAAGGAGCGACTGTATGAAAACACATTATAAGAAACTGTTGATCACGGCGGCACTGGCAGTGCTGGGACTTGTCTTTCCGGCTAACGTGTTGGCTCATTGCGATACGCTGGACGGCCCGGTTGTTATGGATGCGCGCACGGCGCTGGAATCAGGAGACATTACACCGGTTTTGAAATGGGTCCAGTCATCGGATGAGGCGGCGATCAAGGCTTTGTTCAAACAGGCGCTTGAGGTCCGCAGCAAGGGTGAGGAGGCGAAAAATCTGGCGGACAATTACTTCTTTGAGACGGTGGTCCGGGTTCATCGGGCCGGCGAGGGCGCGCCTTATACGGGATTGAAGCCCGCCGGAAGTGTTGAGCCGGCGATCGCGGCGGCGGACAAGACCATCGAGACCGGTTCGGTGGACGAGCTTGCCGAACATATCGCCTCGGCCGCTAAGGCGGCGGTGAAAGAGCGATTTGAAAAAGTGTATGCCGCTAAGACGAAAAAGGATCAGAGTGTCAAGGCGGGCCGCGAATATGTGGAGGCGTATGTTCAATATATCCACTTCGTCGAAGGGCTTCATAATATGATCGCCGGTCAGGACGGGCATGGACAGGCGGAGGCCGCGGCTTCGACCGAACAACATCAGCACTAAGAAGATTAAAACAAGCAAATTAGAGACAAGGTAAGAATCAAAGAAAGGGAATCGAGAATGTTTTGCTATCAATGTGAACAAACGGCAGGCGGAAGCGGATGCACGAAGATGGGCGTTTGCGGCAAAACGCCGGAAACGTCGGACCTGCAGGATCTGCTGGTATATGCGGCCAAGGGGATAGCGATGTACGCAAGCCGCGCGGCCAAGCTGGGCCAGGCGGACCGCGCGATTGACCGGTTTGTGGTCGAGGCGCTGTTTTCAACCGTGACGAACGTGAACTTCGACCCGGTACGGCTGGAGGCGTTGATCGCCAAGGCGGGACAGGTGATCGAACAGGCCAAGGAACTGTATCACGAGGCATGCCGCAAGAAGGGCGTCCAGGCGGAATCGCTGAAGGGACCGGCGCAGTGGCAAGCGCCGACGAGCCGTTCGGTGATGCTGGCCGAGGCCAAGCCGATCACGATCGCCAATCGGCTGGAATCGTACGGGCCGGATGTGGCGGGCCTGCAGGAACTGATCCTGTACGGGCTCAAGGGTACGGCCGCTTACGCGGATCACGCGGCGGTGCTGGGCGTTGAGGCGGATGACGTGTATGCGTTCTTCCATGAGGCGCTCGATTTCCTGATGAGCGAGGCGGCGACCGATGTGGGCGCATTGGTAAGTATGGCGCTAAAGGTTGGTGAAGTGAACCTGAAAGTGATGGGGATGCTCGACCAGGGCAACACCGGTACCTACGGGCACCCGGAACCGACGGTCGTGCGGATAACGCCCAAGAAGGGCAAGGCGATCCTGGTTTCGGGGCATGACCTGCGGGACCTGGAACTGCTGCTCAAGCAGACCGAAGGCAAGGGCATCAACGTTTACACGCATGGCGAGATGCTGCCGTGCAACGCCTACCCGGGCCTGAAGAAATACAAGCACCTGGCGGGCAATTACGGCGGGGCATGGCAGGATCAGGCCAAGGAGTTCGATGCGTTCCCGGGCTCGATCCTGATGACGACCAACTGCATTCAAAAGCCCCGCGACAGCTACAAGGCGCGGATCTTTACGACTGGGCTTGTAGCGTGGCCGGACGTGCGGCATATCGGCCAGGACAAGGACTTTGCGCCCGTGATCCAGGCGGCGCTGGCGGCGCCTGGCTTCGCCCAGGACGCCGAGGAAAAAACCATCACCATTGGTTTTGGACGGAATGCCGTGCTGAGCGTGGCGCCGGCGGTGATCGATGCCGTGAAGGCGGGCAAGATCCGGCATTTCTTCCTGGTGGGCGGCTGCGACGGCGCTCGGCCGGGACGCAATTACTATACGGAGTTCGCGCAGCAGGCGCCCAAAGACACGGTGATCCTGACGCTGGCGTGCGGCAAGTACCGATTCAACAAGCTGCCGTTCGGCGACATTGGCGGGATTCCGCGGCTGCTGGACGTCGGCCAATGCAACGACGCGTATTCGGCGATCCAGATCGCGGTGGCGCTGGCGGGGGCGTTCAATTGCTCGGTCAATGAGCTGCCGCTGACGCTGATCCTGAGCTGGTACGAGCAGAAGGCGGTGTGCATCCTGCTGAGCCTGCTGCACCTGGGCATCCAGAACATGCGGCTGGGACCGACGCTGCCGGCGTTCATTGGGCCAAACGTGCTCAACGTGCTGGTCGAGAAATTCAAGATCGCGCCGGTGACGACGCCGGAGCAGGATTTGAAAACGATCTTAGGATGACTAATTATTGCCACAGAGGGCACAGAGAAGCACGAGATAAAAAAACTCTGAGATCTCTGTGTGCTCTGTGGCAAATTTTTTGGAAGACGATAGAGATGGCGATACGGAACATTGTAAAGATCGACGAAGCGAAATGTAACGGCTGCGGCCAGTGCGTCAGCGCGTGCGCCGAAGGCGCGATCCAGGTGATCGACGGCAAGGCGCGGCTGGTGAGCGAGATCTATTGCGATGGGCTGGGGGCGTGTTTGGACTGCTGCCCGGTAGATGCGATCACGATCGAGCAGCGCGACGCGGCCGAGTTTGATGAAGAGGCCACGAACAAATATCTTGAAGAGATCGGCCGCAACAAAGCGCAGCACGAACATCAGAAGGCGGCCAAGCCGGAAGGATTCGTCTGCCCGGGAATGCGAATGATGAGCTTTGAGCGAAAGCCCGCGGCGGCCGACGGAGCAGCCTTGCAGCCGGCGGATTCGCAGCTTGCCCAATGGCCCGTGCAGCTTAAGCTGGTCTCGCCGATGGCGCCGTATTTTGCCGGGGCGGATCTGATGCTGGTGGCGGACTGCGTGCCGTTCGCGATGGGGGATTTTCATCAGCGGCTGCTCAAGGGCAAGGCCATCGCGATCGCCTGCCCCAAGCTGGACGATACCGGCGGCTATGCGCAGAAGCTGGCGGATATCCTCACGACCGGGCAGCCCAAGTCGCTGACGGTGGTACATATGCAGGTGCCGTGCTGCACGGGGCTGGTGCGGCTGGCGCATGCGGCAGTCGCGCTGGCCGGTTCGGAACTGAAGGTCGAGGATATCACCATCAGCCTGCAGGGCAAGGTCATGGAATAGTCAGTGCAGCACACGCATCTTTCCGTGTTAGACTCTCCCCCTGACAAGGGGGAGTCCCGCGCAGCGGGGAGGGGGTAAAAGCGATTTCCGCAAGGTTGCTCGTTTTTTTTTTATGCGAACAAGGCTGTCGCGCAATACCCCTCCGGCCGCTGTAGCCACCCCCTTGACAAGGGGAGGAGCTCTTTAGACTTATCGGGTCGCTGACGCTGGCCGGTTCGGAACTGAAGGTCGAGGATATCACCATCAGCCTGCAGGGCAAGGTCATGGCATAGTCAGTGCAGCACGCGCATCTTGCCGTGTTAAACTCTCCCCCTGACAAGGGGGAGTCCCGCGCAGCGGGGAGGGGGTAAAAGCGATTTCCGCAAGGTTGCTCGTTTTCTTTATGCGAGCAAGGCTGTCGCGCAATACCCCTCCGGCCGCTGTGCGGCCACCTCCCCTTGACAAGGGGAGGTGTTCTTTAGACTTATCGGGTCGCTGACGCTCGCCGCTGTGTTGGCTTCTTTTTGTGCTTGTAAAATCGAATTCTGTTCCTCATAATAGTACTCCGCACAATAACACTGACTTCAATAAGGAGAGACGTTATGAAGGCCTGGGGCATTTTGGCAGTTTCTGCAATGTTCGCGTTATCATCCATCGGCTGCAGGGCGGAACAGGCCAATGCACGAGCGAAGTGGGGGATTTGCACGTCGGTTGATAACGGTCAAAAGCTTAAAGACGCCGGATACGATTACATCGAGGCGGGGGTGCAGAAGTTCCTCGTGACGCAGTCGGATGAGGCGGAATTTCAGAAGAACCTTGCCGCGGCGAAGGCGGGGCCGCTGCCGGTGTATGCATGCAATAGTTTCATTCCCGCCGAACTTAAGTGCGTCGGGCCGGAGGCGAATCCCGCCGGAGTGGTCGCGTATGCCGGAACAGCCTTCGCACGAGCCAAACAGGCGGGCGTCAAGCGGATCGTGTTTGGCAGCGGCAAATCTCGCGCGATCCCGGAAGGCTTTGACCGGGCCAAAGCGCGGCAGCAGTTCGTGGATATCCTCAGGCAGATGGGGCCGCTGGCCGGCGAGAACGATGTCGTTGTTATCATCGAGCCGCTTAATACGAAGGAAACCAACTTTATCAACAGCGTCGCCGAAGGGGCCGAGATCGCCAAAGAGGCCAACCACCCGAATATCTGCGTGCTGGCGGACTTCTATCACATGGCGCTCGAAAACGAAAGCCCGGACTCGATCCGGCAGGCCGGCCCGATGCTCAAACATTGCCATATCGCCGAGAAGGAAAACCGGCTTGCCCCCGGCACAACCGCGTATGACTTTACGCCTTATTTCAAGGCACTCAAAGACATCGGCTACAATGGCGGTATTTCCATTGAAGGCCGCTGGAACGATTTCGATGCCCAGCTCGCGGGCGCACTCAAGACGATGCAAACGCAGTGGGACGCGGCCAAATAGAGTGGAGTAAGCACTCTCGCCGCAGCCAGGCAGAGCTTGACCGTGCCACTCAACGGATATTCATTGTCAGGAGGGCTGGATGTTGACCAAGCGGTCGTTTTTCTGCGGGGTTCCGGGGGTGCTTCGTCCTCTCTCAATATAGCTTTCCAGCAGTTCGGTCAATTGCCGGACGATCTCGGGATGTTCCTGCTGGACGTTGTGCTCTTCGGCAATGTCAGTGCTTAGGTCATAAAGCTGAATGGACGGCAGGTCTTTGGCCGCATCAGTTCCAGGCCGGGGCTTGCTCCAGCCGCCGCTGTCGGGACAGAGGGAAAGCTTCCATTTGCCCTGCCGAATCGAAAACGAGCCGTTTATCGAATGATGCACCGTCGCCTCTCTGAGGGGCCCATTCGCTTTTCCAAGCAAATACGGAAGCATGCTGACACTGTCTTCGCCGGCATTGTCGCCAAGCGGTACGTTTGCGATCTCGGCCGCGGTGGCGATGAAATCCGTCAGGCAGATCGTCTCATTGCAGGTACTGGATCGGGCAATATGCGAAGGCCAATGCGCGATAAACGGAATGCGGTGGCCGCCTTCGAAGATGTCCGCTTTCGCGCCGCGAAAGACGTAACTGGGGTCATGGTGCGCCTTCGCCAGTTCCTCGAAATTTGCTTCCGGCGAACAGCCGTTATCGCTGGTGAAGACAACCAAGGTTTCTTTTTCGATGCCGCTTCGTTTGAGCGTCTCTCGAATGCGAGCGACCGTTTGGTCGACTTGCAGAACAAAGTCGCCGTATTCGTTGGTCCTGCTCTTGCCCTGAAACTCCTGCGTCGGAAGGATCGGCGTATGGGGCGCAGGCAAGGCGAAGTACAGAAAGAACGGCGTCGAGTCAGCGGACGCGGCGCGGTCGCGGATATAGGCGTCAGCTTTGTCGGTGAGTTTGTCCAGCACCTCGATATGTTTAAAATCCGGCGCGATGGGGCCTTTGCGGAACATCTGCTTTCCGCGCTGCGCTTCAATGATGCGATCGGGCACGACCGTCACTCGATCGTTCTCGACATAGACATACGGTGCCATGTCGAGCGAGGCGGGGATACAGAAGCTGTAATCGAAACCATTGGACCGCGGACCGTTGGCAATGGGTTTCGTATAATCAATGTTTTTAGGGTCAGCGCCAGTCGTTTGCCAGTCCCAGCCCAGGTGCCACTTGCCGATGCAGGCCGTGTGATAGCCGGCCGACCTGAGCAGCGAAGCGACAGTTGGGCGCGATGGTTCGATCAGGTGAGGGGAATAGCCATTGAGAACGCCTTTTTTGAGGCGGCTTCGCCAGCAGTAGCGGCCGGTCAGGATGCCGTAGCGCGTCGGCGTGCAGACGGCAGAACCCGAATGGGCATCGGTGAAGATCATGCCCTCTTCGGCAAGCCGGTCCAGGTTCTGCGTGCGTAGCTTGGAATCTTTGTTGAGGCAGGACAGGTCGCCATAGCCGAGGTCGTCGGCGAGGATATAGACGATGTTGGGAAGAGAGCGTTTTGAAACCGACTTGCGAGCGGCGGCACAAGAGGTGACCTGCAGCGTGCCGACCGTCAGAAGACAATCTTTCAAGAATGTTCGCCGATCCATGCTCGAGCAGCCTTTCTAGGGATATACAAGTACGTCTCTTCGCAACAGAATCCCATCGTCTGACAGGGTTTTCAATGCGGGTTCGGGGTTAAAGCCTTTGATTTTGGTCCGGGCCTGTTTGAGCAGGGGGTAGAGGGCGGCGGGGTCTGGAGGGGCGATCTGCTGATAGGGCCAATCCCCCGTTGAAGCTGCGTACGGCGTTAAGAATTGCAGCGCCTTTTTGAGGGAGCGGCCATCCGGGCTTTCGTAATTCCACAGGTCGATCCCGAAGCGCTCACCAAGGCGGGCCAGCACAAATGTGCCGCGCAGGTTCATTGTGCTGTAACCGAAGGCCTTGGTGCGGACAAGCTCTCTGGGCTGCCTGCCATCGGGCTCGATCTTGGCATCGATGTGCTTTACAGCAGTCTGCCGGAGGATCTGTTCAGCTAATTTCGTATCGCCGACATATAGCGCAAACACGGCCGTCTGGGCATCATACCATGTGCTATGATTGTTGCGGGCGTTACTCTCTTCGATTCCCAACGGACTGGTGATCAGCCAGTTCACATATTGCCGAAACCAGTTTTGGAGTTCGGCCTCGTCTTTTTGCGTCCACGCACCGCTATTTTTTAAAACCAGGGCACAATCGGCCAGCGGGATCATGTGGGATGTTTCGATGATGCCGTAAGAGCGGCCGGTGCTTTGTCCGGGCACGGCCTGGCCGAAATTGAGATTCGGGTTCATGCGGGTGCCTTTGTCCAAAAACCACGTTCGCAGCAATAACGCCGCGCGTTGGGCATATCTGGGCTCATCCGTGAAGTAATAGCATAGCGTTAATGTTTCGACGGCATCGCACATTTCGCCGAGCCGGCGGCGATCGGTCTTTTGCGGGTCCAGGTAAGCGGGATTACGCAGGCCGTCTTTTTGAATGTACGGCAGGCCGCTTTTGGTCTTGGGATTTGGCCACCAGTACGGCGCGACGCTCATATAGTCGTGCTTGTCGCCGCTCGGGGGCATCTGGGTCTTGTTCATCACGGAGAATGGGCCTTGTTTTAAGGCATGTTCCGCATCCTGTTTGAGCGATTTGAAGGCCTTAGTGTAAAACTCATCTTTCTGCCGGAGTTTCTCTTTGACGGCGGACAGATCGTTGGCATCCCAGACGATCAGGCTCAGTGGGGGCTGAGTCTCGATAGAGTGGACCGGCTGACAGCCTGTCAGCAACACAAGTCCGACGAACAGAATGGCATGGCGCGCGAAATTCATCCGATGTAGATAGTCGTTTCGAAGAGAGACAATATTGCAGAATCTAAATGCAGTCTCGGCAAAAATCAAACGATAAACGTGTGACTTGGGGGCAAATACCCGCGTTTACTTACTAATCAGCGGCCGAGGTTCCGTCTTTGTGTCGTCGGGAACCTTCGTTATGTCGTCGGGAACCTTCGCGATCTGTTGGCCGGGGTCGGTGTGGAAGATGAAGGCCAGCCCTTGGGGCGAATTGATGAGCGGGCGGTCCGAGTGGGCTATGCCGGGGATCTCGTAGAATTTTTGCGTTTGCTCGATCGAATCGCCGTAAAATTTGGTCAGGTAGGTCATGTAGTTATAGCCGCGCTGCAGGCGATTGGCGCCCTGGAGCATGGCCGAGGGGTTCTTGGCCAGCATCTTGTCGGAAAAATCGACGTCTTTGCCGCCTACCAGGTAGAGGATCTGCCGCTGCGAATAGTGATTTCGGATCCATTGTGCTGTGACGCCGTGCCGCTTGTGATACTCCCAGAGATAATCCAGCCCGTAGCCCCAGGAATTGTAGTCGCTGGGTGCGTGAATGGGGACCTGGAGGCCGCCTTTGGGGCCGACAAGACGCTGGGGCGAAAAGTAAATGTAGGTCGATGGCGCCATGACCAGGTAGCGGACCTGGATGCCGTGCGGGCGAGCAGTGTCAAATTCAAAGGTGTTTGAGGCGGCGTAACGATTGACCATCTGGCCGCCGGCGGACAACCCCATGACGATGATGTCTTTGAGATTGGGGAAATGCCCGCCGGCGACCACCTCGGCGAGTAATTGATCAATGGCATCGTAAGCGCTGACAGTAACACTGTTTCCATTGTACAACCCGTTGGATTCCCCCCAAAACGGGTTATCGCGCCAGTAGAGTACGTTGGTGGTGTCGGGGTCGCAGATGCGTTCCCTGATGATCTGGGGCGTGAGAAAGTGCGGCGCCAGGATCAGGTAGTTTTGCCTGTCGCCGCGGGCTTCTTCGATGGCGATCTCGGCATTCCTATAGCTGCGCAGGGCGTCAAAGCCCGAACAGTGCACCGAGAGAATGACGTGTTCGATCTGCGGGTTCGTTTGTTCCAGGTTGTGCGAGGCTTCGTAAGGGAATAAAAAGGTCCGTTGACCAATCGTCACCGGAAAACGTTTTGACGCCATTGGGAATGCGTGCGCGCAGGAAGCCAAAAGGCCCAATGACAAAAGGGCCAACAGCAGCTTTTTATACACAAGTATTCTTAGCGGCATACATTCTCCTGGTCAAATGATCGGCGGCGTCGGGTTTAAAACAAATGCCCCCATTCAAAAAGATCGCCGGAAAACCTCGATTCTGAACCAAAGTTTACAGAAGACCTAAACAGCAGCAGCCAAGGCGCCGCCGTTTAGAATGCAAGCAAAAACAGATTCGTCTAACCTACCCCAAATAGTACAACAGCTATTTGAATCTATAGTTTATAAACTATAGCCCTTAATGGATTTACAACTCTGTTTGATATCGAGGATTATACAAAAAAAGCGGCCGCGTCAAAGGAAAAAATTCAAAAACACACAATGAAGGCGGCGAAAAATTTGTGGCTTTCTTCCTCGGCTGCGCCGAGGAAGAAAGAGAGAAGCCGGAGGGGTCGATCATGTTCCGTGGGCTGTGCTTCGTCCAGGGCTATTCACATGATGCCCGCTGCGCGGCTTGGGCAGGCGTGGAAGCCTGCACCTACAGATGCAGAGCCTGCTCGTATGGGTGGTGCGCAAAAAAGAGGCTCCCGGTTGGAAGCCTCAAACATCTCTAACTGTCGCAGCGATTTTATTTTGCCATCTTCAAGGCACCGGTGGTGATGAAGTATTTGGTAAGGATGTTCTGCTTTTCCCAGGCGGGGAGTTTTCCTTGCTGAAGGAACTGCAGGTATTTTTCAGTGACCTGGGCAAAGTGCGATTCATGGCCGACGCGGTAGCGGTCGGGAATGGCGATTTGCCAGAGGTCGCCTTTCTGGATGGCCCGCACTCCGGGGAAGGTCCGCTGGAGCTGCAGGGTCCATGTGAACAGAGCGCTATTCAGGGCGGCTCGGTCGGTCCCTTCGGCCGCCTCGACGTACAGTTCGGGGCGATAATTCTCTTCGGCGCCCTGGCGGATGATCGCATTGGCCTTTGTGCCTTTCATGATCGAATAATGCGTATCGCCGGACCCTTCGGGGGCCTTGTAATCCCAGGTGACCTCGACGGAGGCATGAACACCGCGAATGGCATAATTGATTTGCCCATTGGAGTAAACCGGCAGAGCGCCTTGCGGATCGAGCGAGGTCTTGAGGAAGTCCGGAAAAACGTCTTCCTGTGTGACTTCCTTAAACTGCTGCTGCGTTAAGACGGTCGGCCAGTGTCTGGCCGAGGCGATCTGAACCTCGTCGATTTTGATGGGCTGTTCGGGGAAGGCCTCCCACATCGTCAGATCGACCAGGTGGGTCATCACATCGACAATGCCTTCGCCCTGCTTGTTTGTGTCGAAGAACCATGCCGGGCGTTTGAGCGTGCTGCCCGAGACGCTCTTGTAGAAGTAGTGCACGCTTCCCATTTGGATCGACGGGTCCTCGGCAGTGCCGGGCTTAAGCTGGCCAAAGACCGCGGCCTGCTGCGCCAGTTCTTTCTGGAGCATCGTGGTGATCTCGTAGCGCTCGGTCATAATATCATAAAGCAGGAGATTCTTCTGATCGGCGGTCTGGAAAACCTGCTGCAGGGTTGCGTAGCCATCGGAACTGATGACCATGGGCTTGTCGGCAAAGACGTTGAGGCCGGCATCCACGGCGGCTTTAATATATTCGATCTTCTTTTGATTATTGCCGGCCAGAACGACGACATTTCCCTTCTTTTCGGCGATGGCCTTCTGGAGATAATCGGGTCCCGTATAGACCACCTCGTTCCACTTGGTGGGGTTTTCGGGCCGGGTATTATATTGCTGGATCATGTTGAGATGCGCCTGCAGTTCGGGTCCGGCGGGGGCGTAAACATACGCCGTCGGATCGACCTGGGGGTACATGGATTTCTGCACCAGGGAGGCGTGGAAATGTCCGGGGTCGATGGTCAGCAGCGTGACCGAGTAATCAGTCGATTTCTTTTCCATGGGCTCACCGCAGGAAACACAGATCAAGGACAACAGGATACAGACGCAAAGCCAAAATGTTTTATTCATGGATCATCCTTTCTGACAACGGTTTATTATGTTCGCTGCAACGTCGCCAAAACGCCGCGGGTGTATCCGACACTTTCGGCCGTGCCGGGCAGCGGGTCCCTGGCGTCTTTTTCATATTCGAAGGAAGCGATGCGGCTGTAGTTGATTTTGAGCAGCGCGCTGAGCAAGGCCGGAATGTCGATCACGCCGCGTCCCATCTCCACGGTTGTGCCTTCTTTTGTGGAGGCGCTGACGTCCTTGAGGTGCACGTCGAGCAGGCGGTCGGCGAAACGCTCCACGTCATGCGCGGGGTTGATGCCGCTGCGCTGGGTATGACCGGCGTCTATGCACAGGCCGAGGCGTTTATCAAGATTCTTGATCTTCTCGTAGGCGCTTTCCGGCGTCGGATAGACCTTGTCGGTGGGGCCGTGATTATGAATGGCGACCTCGATGTCATACTCAATGGCCCTCTGATTGACCAGCGGCAGCAGTTCGTGATTCGGTACGCCGACGATGAGCCTGACCCCGGCGGTCTTTGCATAATTGAACGCGCGATTCACGTCTTCGGCGGTTTTCATGTAGATGACGCCGACGGCATAAGGGATGATGCCGGCGTCGCAAATCTTGGCGATGCCGGCCTTGATCTCTTCATCCGAAGCGGTCAGAGGCAAATGCATGTCCTTCAATGAAAGATGGGTCAGGCCGGCTCGTTTGGCGATTTCAATGGTCTGATCCAGCGTGAAGTTCCGGGTAGTGTAAGAGGCCAGTCCCAACTTAAACGCCGGCTTATCCGGGGTGGGCTGGTCGGCGGCTTGGGCGGAGGAACCTGTCAGTGCAAAACTTGCGGCAGCCGCCAGGCTGCTGTGCTTAAGAAAATCACGCCTCGATGAACGATTTTTCATCTTTGGTCTCCCTAATAAAGAGTGTTGATGTCAAACGAATAACAATGAAACGCTAAAATTCCGGCTTGTCAAGCCCAAATCCTCAAGCCCTGAGAAATTTGGCTTGACACAAACGGCGATGAACACAACAATGGTCAAAATCGTTTTGAGATTCACGGGTTGGGACCTGCGGGTCTTGATGAGCAGCTACAATCCATAGGAGAGTCGATTCATGAACAAATCGGACGTTTCAAGACGGCAGTTTCTGTCCACCAGCGGCACGTTATCAGCGGGGGTTCTTTTGGCGGGGGCGTTGAGTTCATGTCAGAGATCCGAGAAGGCGGCCGTCGCCCCGGCGCGTCCGGCGGTACAAGGCCCGGTTAATATCGGGATGGTTGGCATACGCAGCCGCGGCTGGGCGCTTTACGAGGATGTTCGCAAGATCGAGGGCGTGCGGATCAAGGCGCTGTGCGACGTGGATGGCAACGTGCTCGAGAAGCGGCTGGCGGATGCCGAAAAAGACCTGGGCTATCGGCCGGACGGCTATGCGGATATGCGCCAGATGTTCAAGGACCCGGCGATCCATGCGGTGATCATGGGCACGCCGAATCACTGGCATGCGCTGGGGACGATCTGGGCGTGCCAGGCGGGCAAGCACGTTTTTGTCGAGAAGCCGGTTTGCCACAATATCTGGGAAGGCCGTAAGATGGTCGAGGCTGCACACAAGTACAACTGCCTGGTGCAGGCCGGTTTCCAGAACCGCTCAATGAGGAACGTGCGCGAAGCGATGAAACTGCTGCATGAGGGCGTCATCGGCGATGTCTATATGGCGCGGGGGCTGTGCTACAAACGGCGCGACCCGATCGGGCTTGTGCCGGACGGCATCGGTACGGGGCCCAAGTACGCGTATTCCGCATTCAATCGGCCGGGCATACAATATACCGCCGACTACATGGCCAGGGTCAACTACGATTACTGGACCGGTCCGGCGGAGCTTTTGCCGTTCAACTACAACCGGTTCCATTACAACTGGCACTGGAACTGGAACTATGGCGGCGGCGACAGCCACA
>JAJFTK010000104.1 GCA_021372945.1 Planctomycetaceae bacterium
TCCTGACAAGTGAAGGTGAATTATCACTGCAGGATAATGGCCAGCTCAAATCGATAACAGATGTTTTCCGTTGTAACATCATATAATTAAAATAGTTATGTTAAAATAGTCTCAAGTTAATGGGACAGTACTGATCCTAAACCCTAAATCCGAAACAAATTCCAATTACCAAAATATCAAGGTTCGAAACGGGAATAAACACGGGCGAGACGCCCGTGCCACATTACTTAAGCCAGACGTCGAGGCGTTTGACGGATTTTTGGCGAATTCGCAGGGCATTTTCGCCGGTCAATTCGGAGGCGTTCACGGTTTGCGCGTTATCCAGGACGTACTTGACGGGCGCGATCGCCGGGTCGCCATAGGTATCACGCATTGCGGGATTGTGATAGACCAGCAGGATGTCGCCGAGCAGAGCGCAGGCGAAGGCATTAGCGGGGACGTCGATGTCTTTTTCATTCCAGCGGGCGGTCACCGCGCGGGGCGTGAACCAGTCGCCGGGCAGGATGGGCGTGAGCGAGAAGGTTAATTGGCCGTCTCGCATCGCGAACGGACGAGCGCCGACCGTCAATAGCTGCCAGATGTGGATGAACTCGGCGGTGGTGCCGCTGAGCCGGGCGACAAAGCCCCTGCCGCGGGCCTGCGGGTCGGGACAATCGGAGGAGGCGATGAAGGAACTGTTTTCGAGAATGCTTCGGCCATAGACGGCCGGATCCATGAACGGGACCAGCATGGTTTGCGCATCGCTGAAGAACTCGCCGTGGAGACCATTCTTGAGCAGCTCCAGCAGGTACTTGGAGGACATGTGAAGCCAGATGGACTCGTTCTCGAACCAGCCGCGGCTGAAGGTGCGGGCACGGCCGATCTCCGGCGAACATTCGCGGAGACACTCGTTGAGCTTGTACATGGCAAGCGGTTTATCGACAAGCGGACTTTGACGGACGGATTGATAAATGTGTTTTGCTCGCGAAGGTGAACAGACGCGGAGCCAGTGAACCTGTCCTTCGAGAAACAGCGGCAGAGGCTCGGCGGCGAAACGCTGAATCTGCACGTGCGTCGTTTTGGCAGCCGAACGCGGCCCGACATTTTTTATATCCTGCGGTTTGTGGAGGAAATAGGTGTGCAGGAGACCTGTTTGCGGATCGATCGCTTGTTCGAGCCCGTTTTCGAAGCGAGCGATGACACCGCGCAAAAGCTGCTCTAGCATTGGGCCGGAAACGACGACCGTATCGGTTGAGGTACCATGGTAGATCTTATCGCGGAACGCTTCCCGGATGCCGGCGGCACGATCCCAGTCATACTTTTGCTGGAGGTCCTCAATGACATTTTGGATCAACACCGCAGCCTCAACCGGCAGCGCCGTATCCGGCAGTTGGGGCAAGGCTTCGAGCAGCCAGTTGGCCAGGCGGATCGCCTCGGCGGTTTCGCAGGTCGAGGAACCGAACAGGCCGGGCAGTCCGTTCAAGGCGTCGTTCCAGCCGGGCCGGCCCGCTTCCATCTCAATGCCTCGCCCCTCGTAGTCCAGGGAGACGGCTTTGACTGCGAGCAAGGCGCACAATTTGCCAAAAACCGTGACTGGCGGCAATTCGACCTGGCAGACGCCAGATTCGGCCACGGCTTGAAGCTGCAAGGGACCATTGCCCCGACGAAGATATTTTTGCGAGCGAGGCTGCACACAGGCAGGCTCACAATGCCACGGTATATCGGCTTGCGCCGTGAGCAGGTCTTTTACGCGATCGGGATAGACCGATTGATAGGCTTCGAGCAGATCGGCGATGTACGTCCAGTGGTCGATCCAATATCCGCCGGCATGGCCGGAGGCGACCAGCGAGGTATGACAGATCTTCAGCACGGAATCGAGCCAGAAAACGCGATCCTTTATTTCGACGCGGTGCTGGTCGGCCCACGAGAGAAGCTGGCCGGGCGAAAAATCATGCGTGATCAGCCGGGCAAACGCCGCCCGTGCTTCGGCGTCATCCGACGGGCAAAGCGTAACCGGGTCGATGCGGCTGCACAGGCGCCATTTGTACCCCTTGATCGAAAGCGGGTTGTAACCATCCGGCTGAAGCAGGCTGACGAACATGCGGATCTCATGATCGGCCGTTTCGGGATAGAACAGAATATCGCTGCGGCGGTTCTGGCAGATGTCGCGATAGTTGCCTTCGCCGCTGGAGAGCGGGTCAGCGGGCAAGTCAAAGAAGTTGTAGTCGCGTTCGGCATCGCCGTGCCGGCGGGCATACAGATGGATCAGCGTTTCGCCGGAGGCCGAAGGCATGGCTTTCGGGACGCCTCCTCGCAAAACGTTGTCCAGGAAATTTTGACGGGCATACGCATCAAGCTGCGGCTTCGAAGAGACACTGAAGGCCGGCTGCGTGAGCGCGCGAATCAGGCGGCGGCTTTGCTGCGAGGCCTGCTCGAACGCAGAGATACTTCGAAATTCGGCCAGGAACGGCGTCAGCATGGATTCGTTCGGGGCCATGCCAATCACCGCGGCAAGCGTGATCGCATCGCCCGCCGGCAGCGTCAGGTCAAACGGCACCATGGCGCAGGGCAGCTTATTCTCGGCAACCTGCGCAGCGCGGTTGAGCTTTTGGTTTTGAATAAACAAACGCGGCGTGACGAGATCCTGACCGGCCCCAAAGATGAGGTCAGGGTCGTAAATGGGCTCCACAGGCAGCAAGGCGTCGCCGTCGCTGAGCCAGGCGGCATAGAAATTGCCTTTGCGGACCTCTTCGACTTCGGCCTCATCGTGGGTCATGACCTTGGCGGCATAGAAGGGAACATGCGGCGCGGCGATGCGGACCGAGGCATAGGCCTCGTGAATGCGGCGCATGGCCTTGATGCCAAAATCGCTGAAACCGGCAGGGATGATCAGCGGCAGCCCATCCAGCGCATGGATGCGCCGGGGGGCTGAGGATGTATTGGTGATCGTCAGCAGGCGGACGAGTGAACCGATCGGCCGGTTGACGGGCGAAAAATAGCAGACCTCGAAACGGAGTCCCAGGGTTTGATTGTCTTCGCGAATCTTCAGACGGTCCATTTCGACCCATAGCGTGCGAGCCGATGTGAAGACCTGCGAGGCGACGTCATTCTGAAAGGGCTCGTAGTATTGGCCGTCGATCATGCAGAAGGTTCGAAAGCCCTGGACGCCGACGAGCTGATAGGCCCAGTTGGCCGGGAGAAACTCGACGATGGCATTGTCCTTATTGCTGACGCCGAAGGAAGAAATGGCCTGTGCGCGGTTGACATAAAGGCACCACAGCGGAACGCCGTCGGGCCCGCCGATGCCGGGCAAGAAACTGGCGAAGGCGGGTTTCTTATCGAATTGATCGATCTGAAACTGCCCTGCTTCGTTGAGGCGATAATCGCTGGGCTTATCCATTCCGGATCCCTTGATGTTCTCCTGGCTTATATTTGTGATCATTGTATGCTTTCTGCATCCCGTGAGAAAACCATTTTTTACAGCGAAGCCTTCCAAATCATGATTGACCCGCCGCAAAGGGGCGAGCCGTCGTCTTACGCACTACGAGCTTTTCCGGCAGGACGATGTGCGGGCAATCGACCGCCTGCGGTTCGCGGATCTTTTGCAGCAGCAGATTCGCCGCCTGTCTTCCCATTTCGGCGGAATTCAAGTCAATAAACGTTAGTCCCGGGCTCATGATCCGATTGGCATATTCATCGCAAAAACATAACAGACTCAACTGCTCGGGGACGGCGATATCCAGGGTATGCGCCGCCTGGAGCAAATTTAACGCGCCCATGTGACCGTAGGCCACGATGGCCGTCACTTTATTTTCACGGAAGGTCTTGCCGAGATAGTCTTCGGCGGACTCCAGGGCATCATGGCAACTGAGGATCGGCTCAAGACCGCGCGCCTGCATTTCGGCAATAAAGGTCAGGTAACGATCCCTCAGGCTGCTATGGCTGGCCAGGACATCGGCCTCAAGTCCGCAGTTTCGGTATTCCTGTGCATCGAGGTTTTCGGGGCGCGGGCCAAGGCCGGCCAGGTGGGTCGGCAAGGGGCCGCTATAGGCGATGCGGGTATGGCCCAGTTCGATCAAATGCCGCACGGCCGCTTGCGTTCCGCCAATATCGTCGGGGACCACGGAGCAGCCTTCCGGTGGGCAGGTGCCGTTGATAATCACGTAGGGAATGCCCATCTGCGTGATCTCGCGCATGGTGGCGGGATTGCATTGGGCCAGGATAATGGCGCCATCGATCCGCCAGGCGGGCATTTCGCTTTCATCGGGTGTGTGACGCGACATATCGACCGTGACGTCGTATCCGCCGGGCACGAAATCCATGACTTGCGTGATATTGTTCACCACCGTCTGGTAAATGTTGCCCAAATCGCTGAGGGCGTGATTGCCGCCAAAAATATGAATCATCCGCGTGGATCGCATCGTCAGGCTTTTGGCAATGAGGTTGGGCCGATAGTTCATTTCGGCGGCGATCTTGATGACACGCTGGCGGACCTCTTCCTTGACCGAGAAGCCGTTGCCGAGCCGGTTATTGAGCACCCGACTGGCCGTGGATTTACTGACGCCGGCCTTGACGGCTACATCGTCCAGGCTCGGAATACCGCTCGTTTTGTTTTTCGCTCTAACCATTTAATGATTCCTGCCATAATGCACAGGCAGACGTCTGCCTGGATTTACGGTCATTCTATGCAGTTTTATCGGGAAATCCACAATATAATAGCAACGCGTTGCGGATGCCCTTTCTTCGATTATCTTACCAATTTTAACGCATATACTTTCGCCTGTTTTTGGCCCTGGCCGCCGCCAAAGAACAGCGAAACGCCGCGCATTGAATTCACATCGACTTTGCGCAGACCTTTCTGATTGCCATAGTCGGTCCTTAACTGAAGGTCTTTGAGTTCGAGGCGGTAGAGCCGGCGCGTGCCGTCTCCCTGGAGGCCTCGCAGGACGAAGGCTTCGCCATCATCTCCGCCGGAACGATCGTAGGCTGGCGAATTCGGGGCATCGACGCCCGCTTCATCCATAAACAAATCAAACACCACGCCGCTATCGACCTGGGCATCCAATTCAATTTGCGAGTAGCCGGAAAGGTCGGTCGAGTTTTGGGGCCCGGCTGGATTCTTAAACGATGCGGGCCCAAAGAAGATCACGCCGCACCCCCACTGTTTGCCGGAGTCAAAATCGATGGAAAGCGAGTCGTTCGCCTTTTTCAGCGCGAGGTTCGCATCGGACGCCTGATAGACCTCCTGCCCGCGAACTGTCGGGACGTTGAGCAGGTCGATGGAGGCGGGCCGGCCCGGGTATTGACCAGGGTCAAACACGACTGGACGGGGTTTAGGCAAAGCGTCGGGGGCTTTCTTTTCGGATTTGGCATGAAGGTCAGCGATTTGGCTGTTGGTTTGCTTCATCGCGGCCAACAGTTCGACGTAGGGCCTGTTATGAATATCGACGATGCCGTAGTTAGAGTTCTCGCCGTCGAAACGGCCCTGCGGCGACTGGTCGCAAAACTCGAACCAGTGCGCGCCGATGACCATCGGGTACGAGAGCAGGTCTTCCACATAGCGCGAGTAATTGGCTGCCCGTTCGGTTTGGGTGTTGACGACAGCGCCCGCCCCGCCGCTATTGGGATTGCCGCTGGAGTTCTCTTTGCCTCGCCAGCTATATTCGGTGACCATGAGGGGCTTGTGTCCGCCCCAGATCCAATAACGCGCCAGCAAGTCCGTATCAGCGGCGGGCGTACGGGTATAATGATTGAAGGAGATGACGTCACAGTGACGGCCGCAGGCCTCGATCACGGGCTGCGGGGCGTTTTCGGCAAAACGGGTGCCGAGAATGAGTTTGCCGGGAAGGACCTGACGAACGACGCGCGCGGATGTCGCATAGAAGGACTCGGCCGCCAGACCGATGAAATCAGCGCGATCTTTTCGCACTGTGTCGTTGATGCAGCTTCGGGCGTAATCGCCCGTAAGATCGCTCCAGTCGGACAGAGGCTTGCCCCAGGCCTTCGCCAATTGGTCCGGCAAAGCATAGCGTTTTTTAATGAACTCGATAGCGGCCAGGCGAGCGCCGTCGTCCTGCGCCAGAGCCAGGGCGGCCTCAAGCAGGGTTGAATTGGGGATGTCGCCCCAGGGGGCGTGGCCGTACCACGGCATTTCGTTGTCCAGAAAGATACCGAATACGTTATCCGTATAAGGACTGTCGGCCAGGATGATCTGGATGTTTTGCATGACGCGATCTTCAAAGCCGGGCCGCAAGGCATCGAGACAGCGGTCCTGCGCGTGCGCGGCGACGTACAGGCAAATCGTGCCGTACATGGGCCCATCGTGGAGGCGTCCATCCGACCATGCGCCCAGAGTATTGAAGCCGTTTTCCTGCAAGAGGGCCAATACGTGGGTCTTCCAGGCGTTGAAATCGCCGCCGAACTGCGTGGGAACAGGGTTGTAGTAGTCCGTACCCTCGCGGGGCCACCGGGGAATGGGATTTATGTTATTCAGGCCAATGGATAGGAACTGTTTGCCGTCGGGGGCAACAAACCAGAACTTGCCCGCGGCATCGGCCTTAACGGTGAATTGAGGGGCCGTACCGGCGCAGACAAGGACCGGCAGCAGCAGAATACAGCACAACCCACTCACTTTTTTGTCTATCATTGACATCCGGTAATCCTCATAAGTCCACCCTGCAGGAAGGGCAGTGAAAGCATTAGTAACCGATTGCTACTTTACTAAAAACGTTGCTAAAAGTCAAGTTAAGGTTTGACATAATTCTTGCAAAACGCTATAGTTCGATGAAAGTGGAGTTTCAATACCACCTTTAAACAGGAGTTGCCATGGAACCATCTGCCCATTATACAACCGCCCCGGAAGACCGTATCCCCCTGCCGCACAAAATCGCCTACGCGCTTGGCATGCTGGTGAACAATTTGCAGGCGGCGTCGCTGGGGGCGATGGCGATCATCCTGAACCTGGGGCTGAAGATGGATCCGCGTTTGGTGGGGATGCTGGGCTTTGCACCGAGGCTGTTTGACGCGGCCACGGACCCGATGATGGGCTATATCTCCGATAACACGCGGAGCCGGTTTGGGCGGCGGCGTCCGTATATCCTGCTGGGGGCGATCTCGTCGGGCATTATCTTTGCCCTGATGTGGCAGATGAGAGAAGGCCGCAGTGAGAGTTTTTACTTCTGGTATTTCATGATCGCGTCGATGGGATTTTTCCTGGCCTATACGATCTATGCCACTCCGTTTATCGCGCTGGGCTATGAGATGACGCCGGACTACCATGAACGCACGCGTCTGCAGGGATTCAGCAATGTCATCGGCCAGCTTGCATGGATCGCGGCTCCGTGGTTTTACGTGATCATGCAGAACCAACGGTATTTCACAAATGAAGTGCATGGAGCGCGTACGCTGGCGATCATTGTTGGCGGCTTTATTCTGGTTGTGGGTCTTGCGCCGGCGCTGTGCCGTGAGCCGTTCAGCAAGATCGCGCAGGCCGAATCGGAAAAAACAAAGCACATCGGCTTCTGGGCCCACTGCTGGAATTTCTTCAAGGGGATCGGCATCACGTTCAAGCGAGGGCCGTTCGTAAAACTCTGCGCGGCTACGTTCCTGGTTTTCAACGGCTATCAGCTTGGAGCCACGTTCACCCTGTATGTTTATATCTATTATTTATACGGCGGGGATAAGGCGAAGGCGGGCGTCTTACAGGGATGGATCGGTTCGGTGACATCAATCTGCACGTTCTGCCTGATCCCGCTGATCACGTGGGTATCGACGAAGATCGGCAAACGCCGGACGTTTTTGATCACTACGTTGATCTCGATGGTCGGTTACGGTCTTAAGTGGTTCTGCTACGATCCGGAGCATCCGTACCTGCTGCTGATTACGGCGCCGTTCATTTCATTCGGCATCGGGGCGCTGTTTACGCTGATGAGCGCGATGGTCGCTGACGTTTGCGATTATGACGAATTAAGTACGGGCCAGCGGCGCGAGGGGACGTTCGGTGCTATCTACTGGTGGATGATCAAGGTGGGGATGTCGATCGCCCTGCTGATCTCGGGGTTCATGCTGACGGCGACCGGCTTTGACGTGGAACTTGGGACCAATCAGCCGCCGCAGACGCCCCTGCTGCTGAAGGTGTTTGATGTCACGGTTCCGCTGGTATCGGCAGCAATCGCATTACTGGTGATGTTTACTTACAACATCGATGAAAGACGGGCCAGGGAGATTCGCGCCGAGTTAGAGCAGCGTCGGGGCAAGACCAGCCAGACGGCGGCCTAGACGCGGGCGATTAAAGCAGCGCCATGTACTTGGCGCCGCAGCGATGGCAGACGGGCAGCGGCTGCTGTTTGCGGAATTGGCGAAAGCGCTGCGCGGCCGGGCCGTTCCAAATGGCTTCGATGGTCGCGGTCTTTGCATTTCCAATGGATACGTCGGGAAAGTCGATGCAGAAATTAGCCTCGCCGGAGGGCTGGATGTCGAGCAGGCAATCGATGTTGCGGCAATCCGGCGAACCCACTACCGCGCAAGGGTCGGTAAACCATGTCTCGTATTCCTGGGGCGAAAAATCCATGTAAGGGAAATTGACAATGTCGCGCAGATTGGCAAGGTACTGGCGATGCTGTTCATGAAAGATTTGCGTATCCACGCCGGAATGCTCGTGATGAAAGCCCTGCCATGAGTAGGCAGGACACCCGAAATGCATCTTCAGCAGGCGGTCGTATTCGACGCCGAGTTCCGCGGTGACATAATAATACGGCACGATCGCGATGGTATCGATGAACAGCGAACGGGCGACATCGGGCATTTGTGAAAGCCCGGCAACCGAATCGGGCATGATGGTGAAATTGAGGCTCTTGCTGATTTGACGGCCCGCCTGAAGTTCCAGTTCGTGCAGAAGCAGACAGCCCTGGCGGATCTTTTGGAATGTGCCGCCTGCGCCGCGAACCTTGTCGTGAATGGGTTCCGGGCCATCGATGGAGATGGTCAGATGCAGTTTTTCGAAACGCATCAATTCAGGGGCATATTTGTGCAGCAGGGTTCCATTAGTATCGATGGCGGTAAAAAGCTGTCGCGATGCGATGTGCTCAAGCAGTTCCATGATGTGCGGAAAGAGGAACGGTTCGCCGCCGCGGAGCAGAATCGCTGTGCCGGAATGTTCGGCGATCTGGTCAATGAGCCGCTTCCAATCATCGAACGCCATCGCAGGGCTCGGCGCATGGCCCTTGTTACGCATGTATCCGCCGGGGCTCCATTGTCCGCACATTGCGCAACGCAGATTGCAGGCGTTGGTCAGGGTGAACGAGATCTGACGAGGGAAACTCAACATCTGATCACCTAAAAGGTCACAGGCAGCGCGCACACGCTGCATTAGGGGGGGCACCCGAGATCAACAGCGCAGGCAAGATGCCTGCGTTACGTTTATGGAGCGGACACCGCGCGGTTGGCGCGGCTGCAGAACCAGAGCGCGGCGTTGGCCGGGCGGTTGCCAGTGATCGAAGTCGGCGGTTCATAAGTAAACATGGTTTCTTTCTTAGCGTAGTCCGCGTGACCGTCAAAAAATGCGACATTGGTTCCTTCGCCATGGCGATAATAGACCGGGTACCACATGTTAACTTTGCGATACGCGACGATGTCCTGGCCGTACTTGTCCCAATAAAGTCTATAATTGGCGCCATCCATCCTTGCCCAAAGGTCGCCGCCGTCAACGAACATGATGCGGCTGCCCGGAGCGGTGATTTCATTGACGCGCAGGCGGCAGGCCCACGTGGATGAAGGAATATTGCCGGACCAGGACACCTGATTCTTGGAGCCGGGGCCCCAATCGGTGAAGTTGTAGCCATAGCTGACATAATTCTGATAGGAGCCGCCGACGCTTGCCCAGTATTCCGGGTTGGCCTGCTTGTCGGTGGGGCAAAGATACTGTTTGGGCATCTGGTAAGCACTGCCGGTATAGGCCTGTTCGAGGCCTACGAGGTCGCGGTATTCGGCATTGGAGTTCCAGGTCGGCTGCCCTTTGGCAGTCATTGTGGAATCGACGGCGGGGACGAACCAGTTATCCTGCCGCGACGCATAGAGTTGGTTTGCCAGGGCCAGCGTCTTGAGGTTATTGCAGCACACAAGCGACTTGGCTGATTCCTTGGCCCTGCGCAGGGCAGGCGTGACAATCGAAAGCAGCAGCGCAATGATCGCTATGACGACCAATAATTCAATCAGCGTAAAGCCTGCATTTCTTTTCCAGAGTCGTGTGTTCTGCGCCATGATCTTTTCTCCTAAAAAGGCGGAGAGGTTTCTTATTTCATAGTCACATCTTTTTCAAAAGGGCCGGGGGCGTTACTCCCCGGCCTTTTCATCACTTAATTTCATCAGCACTATACACTTTTAGCTTAGGGAGTGCAACCCAGCTTGGCGCTCATGCAATCGATCCAGCTTCCGGCCATGATCGCCAGGTCCGTCAAATTCGTCAGACAGTCTCCGTTGATATCGCCGTGCCCGCCGGGGTACCTTGCGGGGATATCAGAGGGATCGCCCTGCGCGGCCGCGCATGCGCTACCATAGACAATGACGGTAACCGCGTCTTCTGCATGACTAAACGCATCGTCGGCGCTCAGGGTAAAGGTGTAGAGGCCCGTACCATTGATATTTACCGAGGTAACGGCAGAAGCAGGATTGACGATGTTTATGGCCGTCGCGGGATCCTGTTCGGAGTACGTTAACGCCCAAAGTCGTGTTACCGGGCTCTTGCCGTCATCCGTAACCACGCCATCAAGCGTAAAGGTAACCTTCGCCGGGTCGCCGTCGCCATCGGCCATATCGATCCAAAGGTACTTATCGATGCCGGCATTGACCACCGGGGCGATATCATTCGTTGTCGTAAAGGTCCACACGTCACCGGCGGTTGTTCTAGGCCCATAAGGCGCGTTCGGGTCGCCGTGGGGATCCATACAATCCACGCGCCAATAGTATTGGGTGTTGGGCAACAGCGAAACGGCCACGGATTCGGCCGTAATGTCATTGGCAATCTGTGCCAACGCGGCGGGCGAAGTACCCAGAAAGACATCGCTGGTTACGGTGTCGGCCGGATTATTCGGCTCGGCATTGGTCCAGCGAAGGACCGGGTTGATAAGCTGAACGCCAACCTCTCCATCCCGAGGGTGAGGGAACTTGGCCTGATTAGAAACACCCACAGGTCCGAAGTAAATCTCATCAAAATAAATATTACCGCCGTTTGGAGTCGCCAGATTGGCCATGAGCAGGTTGATTAAAACGCTTGTAGCGCCGGCGGTCGTGTTATCAATGATCCCAGATCTTATGTGCCAGACATTGGGCGCATCGCCCGGAATCAGAAAATACGGCACGACTTCACCAAATTCGCACTGCATTATACCGTTGCGATTGAGCAAGCCGCCCGGATTGGGGGTCATGATTTTTCCGCCGAACTCATAGAGGCCGGGCCCGATCGGTATAGATTGGTTAACGCCGTTATCGGTCCACCATACGCCGGCGCAATAATTAGTTCCATCCGCAGGATTGGTATCCAGCGGGTCAGCGATGTACCTGTTACCGTTTACATACTTCCCGCCTTCTACGCCCCACCATAAATTCCAACCGGTCTTGGCCGGGTCTTCAAAATCGCCGTTGATAACCAGATTGGCTGCCTGCACGGTGCAGGCCAAGGCTAGATATGACAGGAGAATTGCTGCTTTGTTCTTACTCATCATTAACCTCCATACTTGATTATTTCGTGTTTTTTTAACCGCCACGATCCGTATCGCCCGACTGCTATTCATTTCGCAAGTGCTTATTTGGCAGTGGCTTAGGTAATCTGTGCCATACTTTCCGGCGTCCGGCCAAGCCATCCTGCTTACTTAATATACTTTTTGGGGCGTTCCCCTGCAAGAAAAATCCGGCAGAAAATCAATTTTTATTAAATAACAACCGTTTGCTATTAAAGTCCGCCAAATTGGGTTTGCCTGCCGCAAGCCATTCGGAGTATTGTAGATAAACATGGGTGCATTGCAGAGCATGGGTGTTCAATTTGCGGCATTGGGCAAACGCATGAAAAATGTTGTTGACACTGTGCGGCAACTTTGATATTATTATTAACAACCGATTGCTACGTTCGTTGAGGTTGGGAAAGATAACCACAAGATAATTTTTTGGAGGACAGAAAGATGAAAAGAGTATTAGCGGTTTTGTCAATTCTATGTCTTGCCGGGGTTGTTCAGGCTGATGTCGTGGTAAATGGTGTTGACCCAAGTGCCGCGTGGGCGGGCTACATGAACGTTTTTGAGACGCCGGCAAATGGCGGGGGCTACCTGTGGGGCAGTGCATGGGGCCCGGCGGATCTGCGAGCCGCTTTTGATGGCGGCGGAGTTTTGACGCTGGCGCCGAACACGAATTGCTATGCCCCGGGCGATCTGTACTGGGTCAATCCGGACGGCTCGGGCAACAAAGACATGGAAGCCAATTTCTACCTGTCATTTGATGGGCTTGCCGGACAAAATGTAACCTTCAACTACACCGTAGGGACTAACACACTGCCCCAAGGTTATATAGCGCAAGCGTTCATCAAAACGTTCGATCCCGGGTGGGCAGTGATCCAAATGCAAACAGTAAACCTCGTGCCCGGAGCAGGCAGCGTAGCGCTGCTGGCCGATGCCGGCACTAACGTGACACAGATTGGCTTTCTGCTGCATGGTATAGTTGCCAACCCAACAAGCGATGCTGGCATGTCGAGTGTTACTATCGTTCCGGAACCGGCCACGATGATGCTTTTGGCATTGGGCGGTTTGCTGATTCGCCGCAAGTAAGCATTCTTTGACTGAACGCAACAGGGATGGTCCTGACAAAGACCATCCCTGTTTTTTATATCTGCTGCTGGATAAGCCGCTTTGCCGCATTATCTGCACTCCACTTAAAGCCATTGCCGCATCATAAAATAGTTCTTACTATAGAGGAGGTTTTCTGTTCTAAAGAGCTAAAAAGGGGTTTGTTTTAGGGTTCCTGGCTTGAAGCGAAAGACACAGGTCAGTTTGAAGCAGATCGCGGACACGACGAGCCTATCGCGCAAGTTCAAGGATTGAAAGGCGATACGGGTTCTTTGATCGTTTATCAAACGCCGGAGCCGATCCGGTCCATAAAGATATATTCCTTTTTTGAGAATGCAATCAGTGACTTCACGGTTTCACTCTCAAGCGATGGCAGCACGTATGCGCCATTGAAGCTGACATCGGCAAGCTTCTTTGCCGGAAAAGAAAACTATGATTATTATGTGCCGGTGCTCTATACGGCACGGACATCGGATCCTGACGCGAATACCTTTTTGAAAATTGAATACGGCGGCCCCGCGCAGATCTCACGGATCGAAATCCGATTTTCCGAACCGACCGCAGCAGCGAACAGCTCAGCGCCCAATGAAAAACGGCCCGCCGATTTGTAATCGACAGGCCGTTTGAATTATATCCTGTAAATCCTGTTAATCCCGTCAAAAAAATCAGTCTTTGACCTCCATATCAAAGTAGCGCCGGGCGTTATTGTAGCTGATGTCTTCGACCATCTGACCCAGCAGTTTCATATCCTTTGGCCACCAGCCCTTTTCGACCTCATCGCCGAGCAGGTTGCACAGGATCCGCCGGAAGTACTCGTGCCGCGCGTACGACAGGAAGCTTCGCGAGTCGGTCAGCATCCCAATAAACCGGCTCAGCAGACCCAGGTTTGACAGCGAATTCATCTGCTGGATCATCCCATCCATCTGGTCCAGGAACCACCAGCCCGACCCAAACTGCAGTTTGCCCGCGGTCCTTCCGTCCTGGAAGTTGCCCAGCATCGTCGCCAGCACCGCGTTATCCTTGGGGTGCAGGTTATACAGCACCGTCTTGGCAAGCATGTCCTGCTTGTCCAGCCTGTCGAGGTACCGTGACAGCGGCAGCGCGACCTCAAAATCGCCGATGGAATCATATCCCGTATCAGGTCCCAGCCTGGCGAACATCCGCGAATTGTTATTGCGAATGGCCCCGATATGAAACTGCTGCGCCCAGCCCTTGCGGAAGTTCATCATCCCAAATTCAACCAGCATCGCCGACTTGAACTGATCGCACTCCTTCGGCGATAGCGGCTTTCGCGCTCGGATCTTCAGGAAGATCTGCTCGATCTCTTTGCGCGTGTAGTCCGCCGCGTACGGCCGGTCAAGCCCGTGATCGCTCAGCCGGCAGCCGTTGGCGTGGAAGAAGTCCTGCCGCTTCTGGATGGCCGCCAGGTAATCATCCAGATTGGCGATGGTCATATTGGTCATCGCGGCCAGCTTGTCGATCCAGGCGTTCTGCGCTTCCAGATTCTCCGGCGCCATCGCTTTGTCCGGCCGCCACGTCGTATGGATCGCCGTCTCGAAACTATTCTTGCGGATCGCCTGGTGATGTTCGAGCGTATCCAGCGGGTCCTCGGTCGTGCAGACGGCCTTGACATTCCACAGACGCATCAGGCCGCGCACGCTGAACCGCGGCGTCTTGAGCATTTCGTTGCATTCCTTAAAAATGCCGCCGGCAGTCTGCGGATTGAGCACCCGGTCCGTGATCCCGAAGGGTTTCTTGAGTTCCAGGTGCGTCCAGTGATACAGCGGATTGCGAATGCACGCCGGCACGGTCTGTGCCCATTTCTCGAACTTCTCCCAATCCGACGCGTCGCCCGTGCAGAAGCGCTCGTCGATGCCGTTGGTCCGCATCGCACGCCATTTGTAATGGTCGCCATAGAGCCAGATCTGCGCCATGTTCTCAAATTGCTTGTTCTCGGCGATCAATGCCGGCTGCAAATGACAGTGAAAATCGTAGATCGGCATCTTCGAGGCATGCTCGTGATACAGCCGCTTGCCCGTCTCGTTGAGCAGCAGAAAATCCTCATGCATATACGTCTGTTTCATAGTCTCACCTCATCGGTAGGGTGGGCCATGCCCACCATCTCTTATTGGGTGGCACGGTCAAGCTCTGCTTGGCCGTGTATTTAAGCTACATACGTCGACGCCGCCGTATCGCCGCCGCGTCCCGTCCAGTTCGTATGGAAGAACTGTCCTCGCGGCTTATCCACGCGCTCGTACGTATGGGCGCCGAAGTAATCTCGCTGGGCCTGCAAGAGGTTTGCCGGCAGACGCTCGGCCCGGTACCCATCATAGAACGCCAGCGACGAACTGATACACGGCATGGGGATGCCCATCTGCACCGCCGCCACGATCACCCGACGCCAGGCATCCTGCGCCTCAGTGACCGCCTTCTTGAAGAACGGGTCCAGCAGGAGGTTGTGCAGGTCGGGGCTGCGGTCGTAGGCCTCTTTGATCTTGCCCAGGAACGCCGAGCGGATAATGCAGCCGCCGCGCCACATCAGGGCGATGCCGCCGTAGTTGAGGTTCCAGCCGTACTCGGTCGCCGCCGCCCGCAT
The DNA here is from genome assembly GCA_021372945.1 of Planctomycetaceae bacterium. Classification (GTDB taxonomy): domain Bacteria; phylum Planctomycetota; class Phycisphaerae; order Sedimentisphaerales; family Anaerohalosphaeraceae; genus 4572-13. The sequence goes on from JAJFTK010000104.1 coordinate 15,403, forward strand.
CAGTTGATATCCCTGTGCGTAACTGATGATCTTCGATGCATACAATGCCTTGCGCAGATCGTTGATCATTGTCTTGCGGTCGCCTTCATAGACGCGATTGGGCCCGCCCAGCACCTTGCTGGCTGCCGTCCGCTCATCCTTCAGCGCCGACAAACACCGCGCGAACACCGCCTCGGTGACCAGCGTCAGCGGCTGGCCCGTGTCGAGCGCCGCGATCGCCGTCCACTTGCCCGTTCCCTTTTGTCCCGCGGTATCCAGGATCGAATCCAGCACCGCGTTGCCCTGTTCGTCCTTATAGCCCAGGATGTCCCGCGTGATCTCGATCAGGTACGAATCCAGTTCGCCGGCGTTCCAGTCCGCGAAGACATCGTGCATCTCGGTATTGCTGAGCCCCAGCCCCTGCTTCATCATCTGGTACGTCTCGCAGATGAGCTGCATGTCACCGTACTCGATGCCGTTGTGCACCATCTTGACAAAGTGCCCGGCGCCGTTTTCGCCCACCCACTCGCAGCACGGTTCGCCCGCGGCCGTATGGGCACAGATCTTTTGGAAGATCGGCTTGACATGTTCCCAGGCCGCCTTCGAGCCGCCCGGCATGATCGACGGTCCGCGCAGAGCGCCTTCCTCGCCGCCCGACACGCCCGTGCCGATGTACAGCTTGCCCTTGCTTTCGACGTACTGCGTCCGCCGCGTCGTATCCGGGAAATGGCTGTTGCCGCCATCGATGATAATATCGCCATCCTCCAGTTCCGGCAGCAGCAATTCAATAAAATCGTCCACCGCCTTGCCCGCCTTGACCATCAGCATGATCTTCCGCGGCGTCTTCAGCGCGGCGACAAATTCCTTCACGCTATGGCAGCCGACGATCTTCTTGCCCTTGGCCCGCCCGTTGACAAAATCGTCCACCTTCGACACCGTCCGGTTGTAGCAGGCGACCGTGAAGCCCTTGCTTTCCATGTTCAGGATGAGGTTTTCGCCCATCACCGCCAAACCCACTAATCCGATATCTGCCTTTGCCATTTTTCTTCTCCTATGCCGCGTTCTTTATTCTTATATTCTATATTCTTGAGTTCTTTATTTGAACCGTTCCTTATGCGCCCACAATCCCATACCGGGATTGGAAATGAAGAACACCTCTTCGCCGCCGACCTTGTTGAGCCCATCCTTCAGTTTCGTCGGGTCATAGACCTTCATCATCTCATCGAGCGGAGCATATTTGAAATTCACCGACTCAATTTCCTTTTGGCTCAGATGCCCCGGGCAGTACGTTACGGAGAACCTCGCCTCGGATGATCCATGCACCAGGTGAGCCGCCGCGCTGAGATTATTTTGCAGCTCGGCGTTGGCCTTCGTCATGGCCAGCACCTTCTCGGTGCCCACGTACCCATATTTGCGGATCAGCCGGTCGATCTCCTTATCCTCGCCGAACTCCACCAGCCCCGGCGCCAGTACGATCAATTCGCCGCCGTCCGCCATCGCCATGCGCGTGCGGTAGATGCTTTTGTTGCCCAGCCAGGTGCTCTTGAACTCGTGCGGGTCCAGATAAACTACCACCTTCTTGAGCGGCTTTTCAACCATCTTGAAATTCACCTTGAGCGAAAGCTCGGCCGCCTTATTGAAGCATTCGATATCGTCGCCGATGAACAGCCCCCGCAGCAGCGGCCCCTTATCGGTCGCTTGCACGACGGTCTGCGCATAGACGATGGGCAGATGCCCGGCGAAATGTTCGCTGGCGTAATTCAGCACACGCCGCACGGGCGTATCGGCCCGCCCCATGATCCGCTCCATGCCATAGACCGCGCCGAGGAAGTGGCTCTTGTTGATGCCCTCGGCGCCGCCGGTGCCCACGAAGATATTCTTGTTGTAGTTGGCCATGCCGATGACCTCGTGCGGCACCACCTGTCCCGGCGAGAAGATCAAGTCGAACCCGCCCTCGACCAGCAGCCGATTCACCTGCGCCGGCCACTCAAAATCGAGCTTGCCTTCGCTCACCCGGTGGATAAATTCAGCGGGAACCTTCCCGAGCGTCACGACATCATCGCGCCAGTTGTGCTTGCGAAACAGTCCCAGCGGCACATCCCCGAACATCCGCTTGATCTCGGCTTCGGTCATTGCGCAATGCGTACCCAGCGCCGGCAGGATATCCGTCATTGCCCTGCCGTAATACTCATATGCATACCGCGTCAGGTCGCCGGCCCGTGAATAAAACCGCGTTCCGTCCGGCGGCACCGCCAGCACCTTCTTTCGCGGCCCAAGCTTGGCCAGCGCCTCTTCCAGCCCGGAGCGCAAATCCTCCGGCGACAAACTATCCTGTTCACTTCCTCGACTATATAGCAACATCGTGCATCCTCTCGGCTGCAATTTACAATTTACAATTTACAATTGTCACACTCCGCTGAACGCGCTGAATCCGCCATCGACCGGCACGACGATCCCCGTGACGAACTTCGATGCGTCGCTCAAGAGCCACCGCACCGTCCCGCACAGTTCCTGGGCTTCGCCGAAGCGACCCATTGGCGTATGCGCGATAATCGTCTGCCCGCGCGCCGTCAGCTTGCCGGTCTTCTCGTCCGTAAGCAGGAACCGGTTCTGTTCGGTCAAAAAGAACCCCGGCGCGATCGCGTTCACGCGGATCTTGGTGGAATAATTCTGGCACATGTGAACGGCCAGCCATTGCGTGAAGTTGCTGATCGCCGCCTTGGCCGCCGAGTACGCCGCGATCCGCGTCAGCGGACGAAAGGCGTTCATGCTCGACACGTTCAAAATGATGCCCGCGCCCTTTTCGGCCATGTGCTTGCCGAACACCTGGCTGGGCAGCAGCGTCCCGATGAAATTGAGATCGAACACGAACCGAATCGCCTCGGCGGGGATATCGAAGAACGGCATGTCCGGCGTGGCCGTCGCCTCTTTCTTGTTGCCGCCGGCGCCGTTGATCAGCACGTCCACTTGGCCCACGCTATCGACGATGCACGAAAATGCCTCCTGCACCATCTTCTTATCCAGCACGTTGATCTTGACCGGCAGCGCAAAGCCGCCGGAGGCCGTGATCTTCTTGGCCAGCTCGTTGGCCCGGAATTCGTCATAGTCTGCGATGATGACCTTCGCCCCCGCGGCGGCCAGGTCCTCGGCCATTGCGCCGCATAAAACCCCCGCTCCGCCCGTGATCACAATTGATTTGCCGCTGAGATTAAATAGATCTTTCATAGCGTTTTACCTCCGTAGGCGTTTTTGGTTTCTGTACTTGTTATAGCACAAATGTGCGGCCTGCAAAACCTTAAAATAAATTCCACAAGCCGTGAGCAATTATCGTTCTTCTGTTCGCCTTTTGCAACCCCCTTTTAAAACTTTTTTACCAAATGTCCCCTACCGCCGGCTTGTGGCACGCGCAACTTGCCCGTATCTTTTGCGGTACCTCCGGCTTGCGGCCGGCAAGCTGTATCACGGGCATCTTGCCCTGCCTTTCTCGCTGCCGCCTCCAGCCAGCAAGCAATTGACGTCTAAAGGTCGTTTGTAAAAAAAGCACTTGAAAATAGTCACGCCGTGAGATATTTTGGGTCAGGTGAATGACTTTGGCAAAAATAGCCCGATCGACTCGAAGGGCGCCGGCCGGCGTAACGAGCTGATGATCCTGACGATGCTCCGCAAGCACAAGCGGCTCTCGCAGACCGAGCTGTGCCGCCTGGCCCAGATCGGCAGCTCGACCGCCAGCACCATCGTCGCCCGTCTTCGCGACAAGGGCCTCATCGTCGAGACGCGGGGCCTCAGCGATCGCCGCGGCCCCAAGCCCACGCTGCTGGAACTGAATCCGCAGTCCTTGTACGTGATCGGCGTCGAGATCTCGCCCAGCTACCTCTATATCGGCCTGTTCAACTTCGTGGGGGGCATGAAAGACAAAGACCGCGTGCCGCTGGGACAGGATCATTCGCCCGACCACGTGATCGGCCTTCTTGGCCGGCATATCGCCGCGATGATCGACAAGAACAGCCTGGAGTCCGAGCAGGTCATCGGTTCCGGCGTGACCCTCAGCGGCTCGGTCGCGCACGACGGCAGCGTGTCGCTCTCCAGTCCGATGGGCTGGACGGACGTTCCGCTCAGGGAGCGGCTCTCGTCGCTGTTGGGCTTTTCGGTACTGGTCTATAACAACCGCGTGCGTCTGCTGGCCGAGTTTGAGATCCAGCCGGAGCTGGCCTCAAAGAACATCCTCTACCTCAACCTGGCCAACGGCGTTGGCTCAACCCTCTACGTAAACGGGCGGATGATGTCGGGCGCTACCGGCCGCTACGGCGAGATCGGCCACATCGTCATCGACCCCAACGGCCCGCGGTGCGGCTGCGGCAACGTCGGCTGCCTCGAGGCTTTTATCTCGGGCCCTTCGCTGGCCGGACGCATCAAGCGAGACTTCGAGAGCGGGCGGGCCCCGGTATTTGCGCCGATCTTCGCGGCCAATGCTCAGCCGGCCCCCGAAGAAGTGGTCAGCCTCTGGGCCGATGCGGCACGCCGAGGCGATGCCTATTCGGTGAGCCTGCGGGACGAGACTGCCGACCGCTTCTCGGGCGTGGCGGCGCTGGCCATCAACTGCTATGACCCGGATATTATCATCCTGGCCGGCTATATCGCGCTGCTGTTCCCGGACGTATTCGCCGACGCGATCCGCCAAAAGATGCGGACCAACGTTTATGATCACCTGCTCCGCGATATCGAGATTACCACGGCCCGCGCCGGCGAGGACGCCGTCATCAAAGGCCTTGCCGCTGCCGTGCTCCAGGACTCGTTGTCGATGGCCTGGTAGTTTGGCTTTCTCAAAGAACATTTGAATTCCGACAGCGCCGGCGGTAAACTATTCTGTGTGCGCCTGTAGCTCAGTAGGATAGAGCGTCGGTTTCCTAAACCGAAGGTCACAGGTTCGAATCCTGTCAGGCGTAGTTTCGTAACTCTATATTTTATAAGTGCTTGTCTCATTGTGGAATAATTCTATTCCGCTCTTTCCTGCCCAATTCTGGCCTCTGGCGTCATTTGGGCGTCACTTTTACTGCTTTCATCGGGTTGCGATGAAACAAACGGCAATTCATCAGGGTTCACTAATTTGTCCACCACCTGTGCCGCCCTTGCCCGCTGTTCGTCGTCAACTTGATTGTAATATTCCATTGTCGTAGAAATACTGGAATGTCCCATCAGTTCTTTGACAACGTTTACCGGCAGATGGCTTGCCCAATTCTTGCCGCAGCACTTCCGCAGGGTATGCAGGGAAAACGTACCGATTGGCTTGATACCGGCCCATTTCAGATGTCTTTTTAATTCTCTACCGGTATTATTGACCATATCTTCATTCTTCCACTCCCTGCCAATGCTTTGGTAGCATTTCCACTTGACCAGCATCGTTTCATACTGGTGCTTCCGAAGCAGGACATACGGAATACCTTCAGGGGCTTCCGCCTGCAATCGAGCCAGAATATCAAGGGTGTGTTTGGGAATCGGTATTCGCCTTTTTTCATAGTCTTTAACGGAAAACGGAGGGTGTAACTCAGTTCCGTATCTGTTATCCACAAGTACATCCCCGCTATCAAAGTCTATGTTCGGCCACATCAGACTGAACATTTCCCCAAACCGCAGGCCCGCTGTGTATCCCAAAGCGTAAGTGGCTTGCGAATACAAATCAGGTGCGACAGTCAGAAGCAGGCGGTAGCCATCGGGCTTTAGGTAAAACCAGGGTTTCCGGATTACTCTTGGCTTAGCGATTTTAGCGAACGGGTTTTTGTACAGGATTTCCCATTCGACAGCATCATTAAACATGCAAACATAGTTTCGCAAATCCTTGACACGACTGGAATTAGCCAACTTTTCCAGTTTTTGTGGCTGTTTTTTCTTTTTCTTACCTTCTGTTTCATCAACTGGTATGTCAGCGGATTCCAGTTTGGTCAGCTTTTCAAGCGGCTTCATTTCAGCGATGAACTTCGCTGCCCCAGCAGTGCCAATTTTGGAGAGAGCCATGTCTGAGCCAAAGTAACTGCACAGCCGCCTTATGGCTGTTTCATACAGTATTCGGGTTTTCGGCTTGTAATTAGGGGATTTGGTCGACAGCCAATCCCTGCAATACGCTTCCAGCGTCAACTCTTCTGCTTTGTCCCGCTTTTGCCCTTTGTTGAACTCTTCCATTTTTTTGGCTCTGAAGTCTTCAGCGTCACGTTTCAGCTTGAATGCTTCACTATACCGTCTGGGTTTGCCTGTTTCTGGGTTAATCTCTCCGAACCATCGTACCACCCAAGGCTTCTTTTTCCTCGCATCAGGGTACACACCTACTTTCTTCTTCATGTTGGTTTTTCCTTTCCGGGCGATCTTGCCCTCTTAGTGTGAGATTTAACAATTACAACCAAGTCCAGCACTTCCATAAGTGCCGAAACTACTTCGCTTCGTGCGTCTGTATTCCCGGAAAGGAAATCGTAAATGGTACGGCGTGGGATGCGTCCCTGTAACTGGGTTGTTATCCAGTTTGTGGTCACTCCCAAT
>JAJFTK010000107.1 GCA_021372945.1 Planctomycetaceae bacterium
CGATGAGTCAACTCAAAGCCCGGATGCACCAGATCATCTGGCGTCAGGAGGTTCAGAATGTGATCAACTATAGCCATGAAAAAACTGTTATCCGCCGCTTGGAAAAACTCTTGGCGGCCTAAAATCGGTCAGTTTGAGTAACTTAAATAATTTTGAATTTTGAGTTTTAAGTTTTGAATTAAGTGTTGAACCATGAATGAACCAGATGCTGTTATAGTTTTGAATTCTTAATTTTGAATTTTGAGTTAGAAAACAGAGGACAGAGAACAGAGAGGCCATCGCCGAAATGATGTGGTTCCTTTTAGGGCCTTTCGGAAAAGAACTACCGACACGGTTTAGTAGTTTTTGTTTACGGTTCAGAATGGAGTTTTGTATTTTTCGCCCTCTGCAGGAATCCGCGTGCGGTTCGAATCAAATAGATGAGGGCGCCTACTAGAGCTCCATACAAAAGTCCGCCCAATGAAGAGGCAATGAGAAAGCCAAATATGGTTCCGACATAACTTTTGCTCATTTCTTCCAATAACGGCAAAAGAAAACCGAACGGCCACGCAAATGCAATACTCACACGATAAAGAATGAAGTCAATAGGGGTATTATTAAAAGCAAGCCCAATGACTATATAAACAAAGGTGCTTGAAAAGCCTGCAAGAGAACCTAAGAAGGCTGCTTTCAAAACTGTGCTCATATGCTTTAGCCATTATTGTGAATCAGGATCTAAAGAGTACGTCCGAGTGCTCTGCTGCGTCATTTCGCTGCCTTTGAAAGAAAACGGTTAAACATAATGATTTCATTGATTTTCTGATAATCCTCAAAACATTCATCGGAGTTTCGCTGAAGAATACGTTGGCGCAGCAATTTTAATTTGGGCTCATCTCCCGGCGTGCTTGTTTGCGATAGAATGTTCGTATTACCCTTTTTTCCAGCAGAGTCGTACAGCTTTTGATATTCGGCCTGAAACTCCGGCGCAGAGACACGCTTTTTATCGTGAAATGTCTTGATTGCCTGAGACATCTGACCCAAGTTGTTCAAAGTCTCCTGAGCGAACGTGAGAAGATCTTTGTCCTTTTCTTTTGCCACTACCTCGCTAAAGAATTTTTTCAATTCGTCAAGGTCGGGGGTGATCCGTTCAATGGAACTTAAAATCATTCCCCGAATCTGCATGTCCTTTTCAGCCCAATAATGTTCCTGCAATGGGGCTGCAGCGGCCGGTTCGATCAGCCACTGTCCGAGGGCGTTGATCGCATGCGCCCTGACATTTTTGTCGCCATCGTTAATCCGTTTGAGCAGGAACGGAACGGATATATCACCCATCTTGCCGAAAATGAAAATCGACTTCCAATAATACTCCTGAAAATCCGATTTCAAGATTTCGCCTGTTTTATCCAGGGCGGGCTCGTACTGCATTTCGGCAAGCAGATTCAAGATCTCGAACCTGGCGTCCGCGTCCTTTTCCTTGTCAAGAGCAGACATCAGAAACTCAGCCGATTTCCGGCCGCCGATCGCAGCCAAGGCCCGCAAACAGTTTGCCTGGACCAAGTCCGAGGTTGTGGTTTGGGCAATGGACACGATCTTGCCAATTGCTTTCGGATCTTTGGCAAGGCCCAGTCCCCAAACATAGAGGCCAGCTTGCCCTCGGTTGAATTCGGGTCGGACAGCCCGAGCAGCAGTGCGTCCGCCGCAGCGGAAGGGTCATTTTCGATCTGCTTGTTTATGGACTCCGCTAACGAATCGGGGGCTTTGGGGCCGAGAGCGATTAAACGGTCGATATTGGAGATAAGATCATTGGGCTCTTGTGAAAAAGTGACTGGTAAAAAGGCGAATATATAAAGCATTGCGAGAACCAGAACGCGTTTTTTTGAAGAAATAGGTTTGGCTCGGTTCATGATTTTTCTCCTATCGTGTTATCCAAGCTATTGGATTTAGATCAGAGTGTATGCGCAGAATGCCTTGAAGGCAAGGGGATTCAATTGTAAATTGTATGTGCTCTGTAGAAAATAGTTCAGGTTGCAGCGTCGGCCGTGAGGCCGGCGATATAAGCAGATCCCAAGCGAAGATTCATTTTACCTTAGACTATACAGAGATGCGTTTTAGGAAAAACAATGACTGCAGCGTTTATTTTATGCCTGTCGAATCTACTCACTCTTTAGAATGATGTTATTGCTATTTGCCAATTGACAGTATGTCATGGGCAAGCTCCATGAGTTGAAAAGATAGCGACCGAGACGGTCGCGTTCTTATATAGAAAAAAGGGTTGAAAGGGGCGAGGATTTGGCTTATCCTTTCGGTTTGTTTATATATCAAATGGCGATAATGGTTACCTTTTAAACAGGAGAATAATAGAATGGCAACGATGTATTATGAGAAAGACGCCCCGCTGGATGGGCTCAAGGGCAAAAAAGTATGCGTGATCGGTTACGGCAGCCAGGGCCACGCTCACAGTCAGAACCTGCGTGACAGCGGGATCGAGGTGTCGGTGTCGGAACTGGAAGGCACGCCGAACTTCGCACTGGCCAAGGAGCACGGGTTTTCGCCGACAACGATCGAGAAGGCGATGGTGGGTGCGTCACTGTTGATCATCACCCTGCCGGACGAGATGCAGGCCAAGATCTATGAAACGCAAATCAAGCCCAACCTGAAGCCCGGCCAGACGCTGGGGTTCTGTCATGGCTTCAATATTCATTTCGGCTACATCAAGCCGACGCCGGGCGTGAACGTTGTGATGATCGCGCCCAAGGGCCCGGGGCATTTGGTTCGCGCCGAATACGAAAAAGGCGGCGGCGTGCCCTGCCTGATCGCGGTGCATACGGACGCCGACAAGAACGCAAAGAAGATCGCGCTTGCCTGGGCGAACGGCATCGGCGGCGCCCGCGCGGGCGTCATCGAGACGACGTTCAAGGAAGAGACCGAGACGGATCTGTTCGGCGAACAAGCCGTGCTGTGCGGCGGGTTGAGCGCGTTGATCAAGGCGGGCTTTGAGACGCTGGTCGAAGCGGGGTACCAGCCGGAGATCGCATACTTCGAATGCATGCACGAAGTGAAGCTCATCGTGGACCTCTTCTACCAGGGCGGCCTGAGCTATATGCGGTACAGCATCAGCAATACCGCCGAGTACGGAGACCTGACGCGCGGCCCGCGGATCGTCACGCCGGAAACGAAGAAAGAGATGAAGAAGATCCTCGGCGAGATCACAAGCGGACAGTTTGCCAAGGAATGGGTCGACGAGTACAAGAACGGCCTCAAGAACTTTAACGCCCTGTACGAGAAGGACCACGGCAGCCAGCTCGAACAGGTCGGACGCAAGCTGCGGAAAATGATGAAGTGGGTTCACGCTAAAGAAGTCTAGCAATTGATGATTGATTAATGATTATCGATTATTGACAGAGGTAACAGGAGCCTGATCAATGAACAGGATCGCGTGCACAAAAAGGTGTCTGACCCCTTTATTTTTAATGGTGTGTCTGGCGGGGTGCCGGTCGCCGCTGAATAAGTATGAAGGCGTATTCGACCGCTACTACGCGACGACGCTGGGGATGAGCACATCCAGCGATGTGCTGGCGACGATCCAGGATCCCAAGACGGAATACCTCAGCCAAAGCGAAAGCGTGGTGGCATCGTGGGGCAAGGCCGAACGCAAGGACCGCACGCACTGGTTCAACATGGTGGCGTTCGACGAAGAGCAGATGACGGCCGTACGCAAGTACGGGTTCATCCTGGAAGAGACGACATGGGGCTTGAATCGCACTCCGCTGCCGGCCCTGCGGTTTGACGGCGAGATGGTAATGAGCAGCGAGGTGCTGGACGCGGCGTATGCCAATAACAATGCCAAGCTGCTGGCGGTGCTCAGCGCGGCGCGGGACCTGTTCAAGAAAGACGCCACCGAGGTGACGTACGAAAGCGATGTGCTGCGAAGCTCGACCATGATGGTCTATCAGGCGTTTAACAGCGTGATCAATAGGCTGACGCAGTCGCCGGCGTACGCGGTGAAGCTGCCGGAACTGGAAGGGATGGAGTTTGACCATCCGACGCTGGGCGAAAGCCGCATCCGCATGGTGATCGAGGATCAGGTCGTCAAGGTCAAGATCAAGGCGGGTAAGTGGTGGTTTGTCGAAGGCCCGGCGGAACTGCCCTGGATCGAAAAGCCCTTCGAGAAACACCAAGACGTACTGAATATGTGATAGTCCGCAGATTACACGGATTTTCATGATTGAAGTTTAAGTAACCGCGGGAAACCGCGGTTATTTTTTTTTACGCAATACCGCGTGGGCATGGCCCACCCTACCGTACTATTGCCATTTGGAGGCTAGTTTGTCGCAGCCGGCTTTTTCAAGCTCCGCAGGCGCCATTACGATATGGAACGAGACGTCCGCATTGAATAGCAGAAACCATGGCTCGGCCAGCCGGGGCACGGCCGAAGGTTCGGGCACATCCACTATCATGATCAGGCCGCGGCGGCCTTCGTATTCGGTAAAATACACAGCCTCCGGCTTGGCGTCTTCCAGTATACGTTTCATTGTTTGACTGATCGAACCGTTTTTAGCGATAGCGTTGAATTCCCTGGGCGGTAATTTGACATGCATCAGCATTCTCATAAATGTGCTCCTTTCTTAATTAAGATTAGAGCGCGAAGCCTTGAGGTGAAGGACTGCAAAATCCTGCATTTGCTATGCGGAATTGTTTAGGCGAAGTCCAAATGCCGCTGATCGGGTGGAAATGAAACCACAGATGACTGAGTTCGCCGAACTCAGATGGCACCGAGCTATTTGAGTTTTAATTTAGCGACGGTTCGTACCCGCTCAGATGGATCTTCAGCGACGATTCTTTCCAAAGTTGCCTTGTCCTCCAGGCTTCTTACGGCGGCCATGCGTACCAGTGAGTATCTATCTGCAGTCAGCTTGACCAATGCAGCCTGATCAAGGTCCTTTATCAGTTGTGTTACAAGAGAAGAGATGTCAATCTCAGCAGGCAGGAAGTCAGAGGGGTTATAACCGCCGAGTTTTTCCGGAAAACCCGCCGGACCAAGTGCACCGGCTAGCACAAGCCCGTCCGCCACAATACGGACAGTAAGTTGTTCGCCAAAAACTTCAACCTGGGCTCCGTAATTGTTAACGTATGATTGACTTTCCAACTGCAAGTCGACATCCATATTTAATTTGTTGAATTTAGACGTGATGAGCGGGCGGTCGAGAAACAATTTCAGACAAGCAATATCAGCAACTCGGGTCTCGTCCTTTTCGCAAATGTGAGCCAAAAAGTTCTTGTCAGATAAGTTCGTAACAGCAGCGCACTGAACGGCCGGATGCGCATTCTCGGCAATGATCTTAGCTAACAATGACTGGTCCGTAACTCGCCTTGCGGCCGCAAGTTGAACGCGCCATGATTTGTCTTCGACCGCAATCTTAGCCAACAACGGTTGTTCCTTCACCTTTTCAACAGCGGCTTGGCGGGCATCGGGCCAGATGATTTCAACGGCAGCTTTTTCTAATATCGCCTTATCTGTGATCTTCCCGATAGCGGCAACTCGAATATCCGAAGTTTGTGCGTCAGCGGCAACTTTGGCTAAAAGCGATTGGTCGGTGAGTTTTTCCACGGCAGGCTTGCAGGCCGATACGGCATGAACTCGCACATTTGTATCCCTGGCCTCAATCGCAACTTTAGCCAAAAGCGATTGGTCGGTAAGATTAACTATAGCCGCATTGGCTATTTCGCCGGCAAGCGGCACCGGTATAGGGACTTCCATAGCAACTTTCGCAAGGAGGGCCTGATCCGTAAGTTTTTTGACAGCCTGAAGGCGAACATCCCAATTTTCGTTCAGATCCAAGACGATTTCTGTCAGGCGATTGGGGTCATTGATTTCGTTTATTGCGGATGTCCCAGCGGAAGGCTCACCGCTCTCCACATTTGACAGTCCAAACATAAGGGCCGCGGCAATCGCAAGAAGCAAACGTCGCTTCCCGCAATCACAAAAGCCCCGCAGGCGAGAAAAGAATCCGTTTTCAAAGACCCCGTGACGCATACATAGCGTTCTTGACACGTTCATCTGCAATTCCTATCGACAGAAGAATAGTTCAATACACCAATCAATAGAGTACAAGATTCTTCTCGAACAATCAACTGACAACCCATCATAAGCAACAGACCCTCATTTTTGTGGTACTCCGCAGACTATGATGATGTAGGGGTTTGCAAAATATAGCTCAAGTCCTTATAAGCTATTGATTTAGGCGAATCAAACTTATAGAGGTGCTTGAGCTGTGAATGTATTGGGTCTTGAGGCGTTATTTTCATGTA
>JAJFTK010000129.1 GCA_021372945.1 Planctomycetaceae bacterium
ATCCTTTTTGCAAGATTTTGAAGGCATCTTCCTTGAAAGCTTGCAAAATTGTACCCGATTTTATCAGCCGAATAAACCATAAACCAACGCCAAACCAGCTTTTCAATACAAATCACAAACTTTCTCAGGGACGACTAATTACAATCTGTGCTAATCCGTGTAATCTGTGGACCGACTAATTCTCAATGGTCTTGCCGTGGAGGACGTGCCAGGGCAGGCCGTACTTGTTGAGGTCGTCCATGAAGGGGTCGGGGTCGAACTGTTCCATGTTGAAAACGCCCTTGCCGCGCCACTTGCCGGTGAGCATTTGCTTGGCGCCGATCATGGCGGGAACGCCGGTGGTGTAGGAGACGGCCTGGGCGCCGGTCTCCTTGAAGCACTCAGCGTGGTCGCAGACATTGTAGATCATCAGGTCCTTCTGCAGACCGCCTTTGACGCCGTTAAAGATGACGCCGATGCTGGTCTTGCCCTTGTACGTCACGCCCAGCGAGCCAGGGTCCGGCAGGACCGCCTTGAGGAACTCCAGCGGGATAATCTGCTGGCCCTTGAACTCCACGGGGTCGATGCGGGTCATGCCGACATTCTGCAGGACGCGCAGGTGCGTAATGTACTGCTCGCCGAAGGTCATCCAGAAGCGGATCCGGCGGAGGCCCTTAATATTCTTGACGAGCGATTCGAGTTCTTCATGATAGAGCAGGTACGACGCCTTGGGCCCGACCTCGGGATAATCGATGTCGCGCTTGATGCTCATCGGCGCAATCTCGATCCACTGGCCGTTTTCCCAGTACTTGCCTTTTTGCGTGATCTCGCGGATGTTGATCTCCGGGTTGAAGTTGGTGGCGAACGGGTGGCCGTGTTCGCCGGCGTTACAGTCCACAATATCGATGGTGTGGATCTCGTCATAGAAATGCTTTTGAGCATAAGCGCAGAAGACGTTGGTCACGCCGGGATCGAAGCCGCTGCCCAGCAGCGCCATAATCCCCTTTTGCTTATACCGGTCCTGATAGGCCCACTGCCACTTATACTCAAACTTGGCGACGTCTTTGGGTTCGTAGTTGGCCGTATCAAGATAATCGACGCCCGTCTCCAGGCAGGCATCCATGATGGGAAGGTCCTGGTAGGGCAGTGCCACGTTGAGCACCAGGTTGGGCTTGTGTTTCTTAATGAGCGCGACCATCTGCTGGACATCGTCGGCGTCGACCTGCTCGGTCACGATCGGCCGCGGCAGCGACGCGGCGATCGCGTCGCACTTGGATTTGGTCCGGCTGGCCAGAACGATCTCGTTAAACACGCTCGGCACCTGCGCGCACTTATGTGCCACAACCCGCCCCACGCCTCCGGCCCCGATAATCAGCACCTTCGCCATGATCTTGCTCCTAAAAAAAGATTGCTTAGTTCGATTTTTGGCTAGTATATCATGGCCGGACCCAAATTCCAGCTAATCATCCGCCCTAATGGGTTTGGCGTGGACGAAAAAAAACGGGTTCAGGGTTGCTTTCAGGGCGGTTTCGTGTACAATATCGTCCTTGTTTCGGGGCTGTCGCATAATGGGAGTGCGCCGCGGTCGCATCGCGGAGATGCGGGTTCGATTCCCGCCAGCTCCATTTTATTCTTTTTTGGCCGTCAGCTTTTCGGCAAGTTCTCTCACAAGCGCGATCTGCCCTTTATTTATCCGTCGGCGCGCCTCTTCAAGCGTAAACCATTGCGCCTGATCGACTTCGGGAAATTCCTTCATGCGGCCGGAATGCGGCGGCCATTCCATTGTGAACGTATTACTGGCCGTCGCGCGAACATCAAGATCGGCCTGGACCGCCCATGCGGTCACCACCTTGCCGCCTGCCTGGCGGACAGGGGTGAGCGAAACAAACTCGCCTTGGGCAATCAGGCCGGTTTCCTCGGCGAACTCCCGCCTCGCCGCGGCCAGCGGTTCTTCGTCGTCGCCATACTCGCCTTTGGGGATCGACCAGGCGTGCGCATCTTTGTTCGTCCAGAATGGTCCGCCGGGATGCACCAGCAGAAACTCCGGCCGACCGTTTCGGATGCGATAAACTAACAGCCCTGCGCTCTTTTTTTGCATTGGCTTTCCAAACGCGTCGCAATCCATGATAACCCGTGGAGGTTATCCATCAAAGGCAAAACCATAAAAGCAGTGGCCCGTTTGGTTGACAGGAACTATAATGCTGCAAAGAATGCTTGAAGAAAGGAGGATTTATGACCGCCGCACAGAATGCTTTTATCGAATTGCTGCGAAAACGCCGCAGTGTCAGGGAGTTTCTACCTCGGGCCATTGAACCGGTGAAGATCGAGGTCTTAAAAGAAGCTGTGCTGCGGAGCCCCTCATCTCGCAATTTCGACCCGTGGGAATTCGTGTTTGTTATGGACAGGGAGAAACTCAAGACGCTGAGCCGGCTTAAACGTCATGGTTCCGAGTTTTTGGCGCAGGCAGCGCTTGCGATCGCCGTTTGCGGCGATGAAAGCAAGAGTGACGTCTGGGTCGAGGATTGCGCCATCGCCTCGATCCTGGCCTTGCTGGCTGCCCAGTCGCTGGGCCTTGGCGGCTGCTGGGTTCAGGTGCGAAAACGGTTCTATGATGACGGTAGCGATAGCGAGGAATATGTCCGCCGGACGCTTGCGTTGCCATCGAATCTGCGGGTGCTGTCCGTCATGGGCATAGGATACCCCGCGGAATTTCCGGAACCTCTTGCCGAACAAGAACTTAAACGCGACCATATCCATCTGAATGATTTTTGACTAGCCTTCCAATTACGCTTTTTGAGCCTGCGCCATTGTGGTACCCCGGAACCAACATGGATCATGCGACTGTATCTGCTTTTAATTAAAAGACTTACAAATCATCCGCTGGCCCATCGCCGACCAGATGCGATCATTGACAGTTCGCAACTGTGATCTTAGCCATAAATGTCTTATGTATCCTATTCTCTGGTTATATAAGGAGTTATGAATTTTTTCTCAATTTTTGGCCAGTTGGCACGCACGTCGCTATAGAAGACTATTGAAAAGCATAGGCTCTTTCAAAAGTCAAAAAACAGTCAGCACGATCAGCGACTGCGTTTGGATTATTTACTATATTCTAAATGGCAGGCAGTGAACTGTGCTGACAGGAAAGAAACAGGAAAAAACAACTCATCTTTTACGGTGAGTTAACGATATCTTTCCTCCTCCTCCAAGATGTCGGGCATTTGCCAATCTCCGGTGATAGCCCGGCATGAAAAGAACCTCGCCGGAAACGGCGGGCTTAAGATATCTTTCCTCCTCCTCCAAATGTCGGGCGTTTGCCAATCTCCGGTGATAGCCCGACACGAATGCGATCTTGCCAAACCTGGCAAGTTGATTTTATAGCGGTACGTTACGGCAATAAACACACGCAAAGCGTGTGCTGGTTTCGGAGGTCTCATAAAGCAGGGTTGAGATGAAGTAGTCAGGGTGCCACGGATGAAAGCAGGCCTATGGACGGGCCGAAGTTATGGTTTAGCCAGAGGAGAACGGAATGATTAGGGCTTAAATCAACCGGAGTTCAGTCAGGGTTTTGAAAATGGTCATTCTGGTTAAAACAAAAGTGCTCTCTGTCGGGATCGGGCAGCAAGCCGAGTCGCTGAAAGATCTGCCCATCCGTTTGCTGAATATGTCAAACGGCTCCGAAGCGATCAATGTGTTCCGGCGGGAACAGATCGACAGCGTTGTGACTCATTGGCATTTATCCGATATGCCGGATGGAGAGTTTATTCGCAAGCTCAAGGGCGTCTATCCGGATATGCCGACCATCGCCCTGGTCGAAGCGGGCAACATCCAGCAGGAAATTGATGCGCGTTCGCTGGGGGTCGCCGCGGTGATCCCGGAGGACAGCGACGGCAACTATCTGAGGCGCGTGGTTTCAATGGTCCTTGGATTGCAGACCGTCGGCCAGATCGACCGGGTGTATGCCATTGATGATTCGCTTCGCGAAACCGGCGTAAAAATATAAATGAAAACAGCCGTCCTTGATGACGGTCACGATATCTTTCCTCCTCCTCCGAAATCGGGCTTCGATGATCCGCAAGGACCAGAAGCCCGATTTTTTTTATCATGGCAGGTCAGTACGGTCCACCAGCATAATCTTGTCACCCGTGCTGGAATTGGTTTGCAGCACCCATCCGACATTGGGGGCATAGAATTGGTATTTGGACACATCCGGTTCAAGGGGAGACCATTGACGGGTGCGAAGAACATCATTACTGAATTTTCCGAATGGAACAGTGACAGTCACGATGCCGCGGCTGAGGACGTTGGCGACATTTTCGGCGACCCCGATCAAAAGTTCCTGGCGATAGGCCCTGGCGGGCTGCGGGTCGGCGGACATGATCAGTCCGGGCAGCGCGCCATCCTGTCCGGCCTGCCATGAGCCGTCGCAACGAACCAACAGGGGCGACTGATACTTCTGCGTGAACGTGCCGAAGTTCCAGACCGCGCCCTGCAAATCCTGCGCATACCAGTGACTGGTATCTTCGGCGAGCACCTCCTGAGTGCCGACCAGATTCCAGGTGCGGCTTCGCACAACGATGCAGTATACTCCGCAAATACGTTTGGTCTTTGCAAGGACCTCGATGCGCATGGTCTGCGTCTGCTTGCTGCCGTTCATTGTGATGTATTCCCAGACCGTTGCGGGAACCAGGGGGAAAAACCGATTCGGCACAAATTCCTGCTGACCGGCGACTATGGGGGCAAAATTCAAAAACTTGGCCGGATCAATGGCGGGTGCGTAAACGCCAAATCCCACCGCACTGCAAATACTCAGGCGTGAAACATTTTGTTGTTTGAGCCGCTCTGTGGCCTCAATCAGCCACTTTTGCGCTTCGAGGCTGCACTGGTTTCGGTCGGCTGCCGCCGGCAGGTTATAGCAAGCGGCCATTTTTTGCCAATACTGCTCCATCGATTGCGCGATGCCGAATTTGAGGGCCGCCTGCGCGGTTTGGGCGCAGGGGCGGCAGTCTTCAGCGGCCCAAAGCGACCCGGTCAAACCTGACAGAGTCAGTGCTGCAATGGCATTGAGTAACAGACTTCTTGTGTGTGCTGCGGCTGACATTTTTTCTCCCTTCCGAGTTCTAGGAACATTAATATCGAAGGCGCTCCTTCAGGCGCCCATTGAACTCAATACGCCATAGGCCGCAAACGGGCAAAACACTGAAAGCTCACTTCTATTTGCCTTACATGCCCGGTCGGCCTTTGAAAACTTGCAGGAAAAAATGTTGAAATCGTGGACGTTCACGTGTAGTGTATGCAGAAAATCCTGAATGCAGGAGAAGTGCAATGCCCGAACAAAGAACATGCTTTAATTACCTGACTGCCGTGATCGCGATTTTGTTGCTGGCCGGATGTGTGGAGCGAAAACTTACGATTGTCACACAACCGTCCGAAGCCGTGGTGTGGCTCAATGATGAAGAGATCGGAACCACTCCCGTAACCGTCAACTTCAATTGGTACGGCGATTACAATGTACGGATCGAAAAACCAGGGTATGAGATCCTGACCACGCACCGCCCGCTGGAACGGCCGGCGCATGACTATTTTCCGCTCGATTTTATCGCCGAGGTGCTTTGGCCGGGCAACATCGTGGACAGTTACCAATGGGATTTTGACCTTGAGCCGTTCAAGCAGGCCGATGCGCAGCAACTGATCGACTCGGCGGCCAAGATGCGCCAGCGGGCAGCCAACGAGGTGGGAAAAACGGCGGTTGAGATCCTCACCGAAACGGCTAAATAGTCGTCCCTGAGAAAGTTTGTGATTTGTATTGAAAAGCTGGTTTGGCGTTGGTTTATGGTTTATTCGGCTGAT
>JAJFTK010000011.1 GCA_021372945.1 Planctomycetaceae bacterium
ATCAGCACGGGCAAACTGGAAGTCATGAACCGCAAAATCGGAATGCTACAACGCCAAGCCTGCGGATACAGAGATGACGAATACCTAAAACTTCGGATCCTCCACCTCCACCATGCCACCTACTCATTAACCGGATGAACCTTAAGTTTCTTCTCGTAGCACCGCAGGTAAGACTCCGTCAGCTCGGCGCCGAACAGCACGATCACGCCGGAATAAAAGAGCCAAAGCAGCAAAACCACCAGCGACCCGGCCGCCCCATACACCGAACTGACGCCCTTCCTGCCCAGGTACATGCCGATGCCCCACGACCCGACCAGGAATAGAATGGCCGTGATCAATCCGCCGATGAACGTGCTCTGCCACGTGATCTGAACGTCCGGCAGCACCGTGAACATCATCACGAAGATCAGCGTGAACAGTACCAGGTTGATCAATAGACCCGAAATCTGCGGGATCCACGGCACCGTCCATTGCACACCGCTGAGGATCGAAGCGGCCACGATCGCGCACAGAAGAAGCACGCCCATGATCAGAAGCATCACCAGCGAAAGCACGCGCTTATAGAGCCAGTTGAAAATAAAGCCTCGCTTGGGGTGCACCTGGAAGATGTGGTTGAGAAACTGCTGCAGGTTCGTAAAAACAGCAATGGCCGCAAGCAGGGTCGCGACAAGCCCGGCGATCGCCGAAAACTTCATGGCCATCGGTTTGGCCCTGGCATGTTCGATGAGCTGCGTCAGCGCCTCTCCGGCCTGGGGCCCCATCGACGACTGCATGCGTTCGATCATTCGCTGTTTCGTATCCGGACCGAGCAGGCCGCTGACGGTGACCAGCAGGATCAGCATCGGCGCCAGCGACAGCATCGCATAGAATGCCAGCGAGGACGCCTTGGTAAAGATATCGTCCCGCGAAAACCCTTTTAACGCGTGTTTGACGCTGCACACGATTTTCTGCACGGCTGTCCCCCTTTCGACAAGAAAGGCCGACCGGCCTTCAGCGCCGTGCGGCCTGTCTCTATGCTGCGCTGCTTTGCTCTTAAACGCCGATCGCCAGCAGTCCCCCGCCCGCGGCGGCCAGCGCCGAACAAACCGCGCAGGCAAACGACCACCAGGCCGCCGTCGCGGCGTTCTTGCGCGTCTCTTGGACCGTGTCCGCCGCCATCTGGCGAGCCTTATTCACCTCGTCCGCCACCCGCTGCTTCATCTGCTCGGTCTTGGCCACGACCTCGTCGCGCGCCGATTCGATCCGGGTGATGATGTGCTCGGCATCCTCCTGCGAGAGCTTTTTGCTCGATGAGGCGATGAGTGCCTTGAGCGTGTTGCGGTCAATGGATTTGAGTCGCTCAAGC
This sequence comes from Planctomycetaceae bacterium, assembly GCA_021372945.1. Classification (GTDB taxonomy): domain Bacteria; phylum Planctomycetota; class Phycisphaerae; order Sedimentisphaerales; family Anaerohalosphaeraceae; genus 4572-13. Next base: position 1,346 of record JAJFTK010000011.1, read on the forward strand.
AATTGATCGATGCCCGTCTTGGGATCGTGAAACAGCAGCTTGACGTCCTCCTTGACGTCCTTGTAGCGCAGTTCCGGCCGCCCCAGCGAATTAAGGTAGTTCTGCAGCTTGCTCTCCAGCCGCGACTGCGATTCGGCCGTGCCGCTGACCGATTCACGGATGCCCGTCAGTTGCGACTGGATGCTGTGCAGGATGCGCTCGACATGATCGACGATCTTTTCGGCTTCCTGGTGCGTCATGTCTTTACGCTGTTCCAGCACGCTGGTCACCGTTTCCTTGTCGATGGAGCCGAGCCGCCCCTTTAATGCGGCCAGTCCTTCGCGCGGGCTGCTGAACAGTTTCTCGAAGTCGCGCTTGATCCCTTCCGGGTTGAGCGCTTCCTTGTTGGTATTGCGCAGATACGTTTCGATCTTGGTGCGGATCTGCTCCGATTCCTCCGGGCTGCGGCCGGCCATCTTCATCGCCACGTCCGCCGCGGCCGACAGCTTGTCCTTGCTCTTGGACTCCTCCCGCAGCATGTGGACGGCCTCTTTGAAACTGCCGATCACGTGTTCGGCCTTCTCTTTGGTCATGCCGCCCTCTTCCAGCGACGCCCGGATATGCGAAAAATCGTAATTGCCGTACGCGTCGGTCTGGACGACCGCGTCCAGTTCGGTCTTATCCAGCAGGTCCATCAGTTCCTCTTTGATCTGCCGCGCCGTGGGCGGGCTGAGCTGCCGGATATAGCGGTCCAGTTCCTTATGCAGTTTTTTCGTATCGAGATCGCCGAACAATTCCTCGCGGACGCGGGCGGTCACCTCGCCGGCGACATCCGCCGCCTGCCGCGCCGGCGATTTGGAAAACACCGCGCCCAGTCCCTTGCCCATCGTCTGGATCCCGCCGGTCGCCGTGTGAAACAGCGCGCCGAAGGCCGATGACATGATCCGCGTCTCGGCGGCCAGCATCAAAAGGTAGCTGATACCCCAGATCGAAAGCCCGATGATGGCTCCGACCCACAAACTGCCGCTGTTGCTGAGCCGCACGCCCGCCCAGGCCGCCAGGAACATGGCGATCGATGAGATCACCAGCGCCCAGATCCCAAAGGCGTGATTGATCGTGCGAACCGTTGAGCTGATCCCTTTCGATTCTTTTTCCGAACCTTCGTGTTCGTGGCCGGGTGCCAGCGCCTTTTCAGGCTTGGCGATGCTGATGCCCAGGGCGATCGACAAGGTCGTCAAGACGGCATGCAGAGCCAGCGCGATGATCAGGCCGCACACCAGAGCCGCGAAGAAATGCAGCGTATCGACGGCCCCAAAGATATTGGTTTCTGTTGTCCGGCCAAACAGTTCCTGGGCAAACACATATCCGCCCGACAGCAGCACCATGGCCGCGATTGAAGCGATTCTCATCTTCTTTATCATTCGCTATCTCCTTTCAAGATTTTGCGCTTGTAACGACAGTTGTTCTCTGTCCAAATTATCTTGGCCAACGGCCCGGCGTCCGTATAGGCTTTCGACTGCAATGTCCAAAGCAAATGGCTTGAGGGAGAATAGGCGTTTGCGGGATAAAAAAACCGCCGGCTGCGACAAGCCCGGCGGTGCGATTCAACGTTATTTGCACGCGATCCGCTAAGCGGATTCATGGTGGAGATGCATCTTTTCTTCCAGCTTCTTTTCAAGCGAGATCGAACGTTCCTTGATGCGCTGAACGACAACATAAAACACCGGGATCAGCAGCACGCCCAGGAACGTGGCGGCAATAACACCGCCGAAAACGCAGTTCCCCAGCGACTGACGAGCCATGGCGCCTGCGCCCGTGGCGATGACCATCGGAAACGCCCCCAGGCCGGTCGTCAGCGCCGTCATCAGGATGGGCCTGAAGCGGACGCGTGCAGCTTCAAGAGCGGCCTCTTCGATCGCACGCCCTTCCTCATGGAGTTGTTTGGCAAACTCCACGAGGAGAATGGCGACTTTTGTCACAATGGCAATCAGCAGCACAATGCCGATCTGCGTGTAGATATTGTTGTCCATGGACATCGCCCAGGTCAAAAGAACCGCTCCAAAAATTCCCAGCGGAATCACCAGGACGATTGAAAACGGAATGGTCCAGCTTTCATACTGCGCGGCCATGAACAAGTAAGCAAACAACCCCGCCAGCAAAAAGATGTACACGGTTTTCTGTCCGCTGGCTCGTTCCTGATAGCTTATCCCCGACCACTCATAGCCCATCGTCGAGGGGAGATTCTTATCGAGCAGTTCAGCGATGCGGTCCATCGCCTGGCCGGAACTGAAACCGGGCTTCGATACGCCTGTAATCGTTGTCGCCGGATACAAGTTGTAATGCGACACTGATTGCGGCCCGGCCATCTGCTCGACGCGCACCAGCGCTGACAGCGGCAGCATTTGCCCGGCGCGGTTGCGCACTTCCAGCTTGAGAATATCGTCGGTCTCCAGACGGAACGGGGCTTCGGCCTGGGCGATCACTTTGAATGTGCGTCCGTACAGATTGAAATCGTTGATGTAGCTGCTGCCCAGCGCGGTTTGCAGCGTATTAAAAATCGTACTCAGCGGCACGTCCAGCGTCTTGGCCTTGACACGGTCCACATCCACATACACCTGGGGCACCGTCGCACGAAATGAACTGTTCAGTCGCGTAATGACCGGATCATTCTGCCCGGCAAAAACGATATCGTTGCCGACCTGGGCCAGGGCCTCCAGACCCGCTCCGCCGCGATCCTGCACGCGGACTTCAAATCCGCCGAACATGCCGACGCCCTGAATGGACGGCGGCAGCAGCGCCAGGATCATCGCATCGGGTATCTGCAAGAGCTGCTGCTGCAGACGGTCGGCCACCGCCTGCGCGTGCAGCGACGGGTCGGACCGCTCTCTCCAGGGGTTCAGACGCACAAAGACGGTTCCGCCGTTAGAGGACGGCGCCATATCCAAAAGAGAAAAACCGCCGATGGTCATGTAATCGCGGACCCCTTCGGTTTTAGAAAGAATCGATTCGACCTGCGCCATCACCTGCTCGGTGCGGCTGAGGCTGGCGCCGTCGGGCAGACGGGCCACGAGCATCACGGCGCCCTCGTCTTCATCCGGCAGAAAACCGGTGGAAAGACTGGAATAGCCCGTCAGCGACAGGACCGTCAGGGCCGCAAATCCCAGCATCGCCAGAACCGAACGCCGCAGAATAATCTTCACGACACTGGTATATCGGGATGTCGTGCCTTTCATGGTTCTATCAAAGAGATTAAAAAAGCGGCTTCTTTTTTCGCCGGTCGGACGCAGGAGCAGAGCGCACAAAGCCGGGCTGAGCGTCAGCGCATTAATGGCCGAAAAAATGACCGCAATCGAAATGGTAAACGCAAACTGGGAAAAGAGTTTGGCGGTGATGCCGCCGACGAATACCGTCGGGATAAACACGCTCAGCAGCACCAGGGTGGTGGCAACCACAGGCCCGGTGATCTGCGACATGCCTTTGATCGCCGCGTCGCGGGGCGACAGTTTCTCTTCGTCGATCAGCCGCACCACATTTTCCGTTACCAGGATCGCGTCGTCCACCACGATCCCGATCACCAGAACCAGGCCGAACATGGAAATCGTATTGATTGAAATGCCGAACGCGGCCATCAGCGAGAACGTGCCGATCAGTGAAACCGGGATGGCAATCGCCGGAATCAGCGTGGCCCGCCAGTCGGCCAGAAAGATAAACATCGTCAGCACCACCAGCCCGCCGGTAAAAAAGAGCGTGATGACGATCTCTCGGACAGCTTCTTTGATGTAGTCGGTCGGGTTATACGGGACCAGGTATTCCAGCCCTTCGGGGAAGGCCTTTGCCAATTCCTCCATCGTGTCGTACACGCCGGAGGCCACCGACAGCGCGTTGGCGCCGGGAGTCTGGTAAATGGCCATCGCCACGGCGGGCCGTCCATTGATTTTGGAATAGATGTCGTAATTTTCAGCCCCGAGTTCCACCCGCGCCACATCCTTGAGCCGCAGCAGCCGTCCGCCCGGTTCGGTTCGCAGGACGATATTCTCAAACTGCTCGGGATCCGACAGGCGGCCCAGCGTTCTGATTGTCAATTGAAACGGCTGCTCGCCCGGATTCGGCATGGAAGCCAATTGACCGGCGGCGACCTGCACATTCTGCTCGCGAATGGCCGCCGTGACGTCATCGACCGTCAAGTCGCGGGCATTGAGGGCGGCCGGGTCCAGCCAGACGCGCATGGAGAAATCGCGTTCGCCGAAGACCTGCACTTCGCCGACGCCGGGCACACGGGCCAGCACATCCTTGACCCGAAGATTCAGATAATTGCTGATGGCAGTATCTGACATTGTATCATCCGACGAAAAAAAGCTGAGAACCAGCGTAATGTTGCTGGAGCGTTTTCGGGTGGTGACGCCCTGCCGGATGACTTCTTCGGGCAGCGTCGGTTCGGCCTGCGCAACGCGGTTCTGCACCATAACAGTGGCCATGTCAACATCCGTGCCAACCTCAAACGTAACGATCATAATCATGCGGCCGTCGCTGCTGTTGGAGGACAGGTAGATCATGCCTTCGACGCCGTTGATGGCCTCTTCGAGCGGCGTGGCCACGGTCTCGGCCACCACGTCGGCGCTGGCCCCCGGATAGACAGCAAACACGATCACCGTCGGCGGTGTGATATCCGGGGTTTTTTCCACCGGCAGCAATAGCAGGCAAAGTCCGCCCACCATGACGATGACAATCGAGACCACGGCCGCGAAAATGGGCCGGTCAATAAAAAACTTGCTGAACATAATAAACGATCTCCTGAACGGCCATTAAAGGCCGTTGTTGACAATGTTTTAGCGGGCGTTCTGCTGCCCGGCCGCCGGCGCTTGTTTCTGTCCGGCGGGTGAAGTCTCTTCGGCAGAGCCGAATATCGGCTGGACGGTCATTTTAGGACGGATCAGATGCAGCATGTTGACCGCATAGGCCTCGTTGCCCGTCAGCCCCTGCGTAATAACACGGAGATCGCCGACCGCGGCGCCGGTTTGCACGTCGCGGCGTTCCAGAATGTTATTGTCGCCGATGACCAGAAGATATTTTCCGCCGAGGTCGGTGTTGATCGCCATATCCTGCACAAGGATGGCATTTTTGGCAACGTCGCCGGGAATTCGCACGCGGACAAACATTCCCGGCAACAGGACCAGGTCGCTGTTTGGTAATTCGCCGCGCACAAAAATCGTGCCCGTCATCGGATCGACGGTGTTGTCGATATAGCGGATCTGCCCCTTGTGCGGATAATCCGTTTCGGCGGACAGACCAACCATAAACGGCACGGGTTCCTGACCGCCGTTTAACAGATTCTGCAAGAATGGCTTTTGCAGAATCTGCTCATTGGGATAGAAAAACGCGTAGATCGGCTCCACCCTGACCACGGTCGTCAGCAGGGTGCGCTGGCCGGCCCCGACCAGGTTACCCGCGTCCACCAGGTGACGGCCCACTTTGCCCGCGATCGGCGAACGGATTTCCGTATAACTCAGATTCAGTTCGGCCCGCGATAGCGCCGCCTTCGATTCCGCCACAACGGCCTGCGCGGTCAGGTAAGCCGCCCGGCTTCGCGACAGATCCTGCTGGCTGACCGCGTTGATCTTGGCCGCTTCCTGCATGCGGTCAAGGTCCAGCCGCGCACGCTCCTGCTCTGTTTCAGCCGCCTGCACACGCGCGGCCGCTTCGTCGCGCGTCGCGATATAGGACGCCTGCTCAATGGTGAACAGTTTCTGTCCCTGTTTGACAAACTGGCCGTCGATGAAATGGATGCTTTCAAGATAACCCTCGACACGCGCCACTACATCGATGGCATCGGTCGCCTGGGTCGTGCCCGTAAAGTCGTGATAGGCCGTCACATCCTGACGGACGCAGCGGGCGGCCCGCACGGGTACGGCCTGCCTGGCGGCGCTCTGGGCCATCGCGGCGCTCTGTTGGGCGGCGCGCTGCTTCCAGTTTTGCCAAACCCACAAACCCAACGCGGCAACCACTAAAATACCGATAACAAAAATAATGACCTTTTTCATAACCGCTATTGCCTTTCCTTGAACCTTTATGGCCGCTCGGGTTCAGCCTGTGCTGAGCGGCTTTCGATCGTTTCATTTTCCGCAGGCCAATCCCAGCCGCCGCCCAGCGCCTTGTATAAACTGATGGCCTGTTGGAGAACATCGCCGCGGCTGACCGCCAGCCTATCCTGCTGCACCGCCAGCGCCCGCTGATCAAGCAGCACGTTTTCAAAATCCGTCAAGCCGCTGCGGTAGAGCGTCTCGGATAATTGCACAGACTCCTCGGCAGCGCTCACCGAACGCTCCAGCGAATTCAGACGTTCGCCCTGCTGCACGAAACCGACCATCGCGTTCTCGACCTCTTCAACGGCCAGCAGCACTGCCGATTCATAGCTCGCCAGAAGCTGCGCCGTGCGGGCTTCCTCGGCCTGCACCAGGCTGCGAAGTTGTCCGGCGTTAAAAACGCTCCAGCCAAATCCCGGCCCAAACGAATACGCCTTGCTCTTTGATACATCGCCCAGGTCGGAAAAATCCCGGCTCTGGAGGGCAAACGAGCCCGTCAAAGAAAACCGCGGGTATAGCTGCGACACGGCCACGCCGATCCGCTCGCTTTGGGCCGCCAGGGCGCGCTCGGCTCGCCGAATGTCCGGACGCCGCCGCATGATATCCGCCGGAATGCCCGAAATAACGCCGTCCGGCAATTCCGGCAACGGCGCCGTCTGACGCAGCCGATCCTGCAAGTCCTGCGGCATCTCGCCCACAAGCACACTGAGCCGGTTGAATGCCGCCTCTTCGGCGATCCGCAGCAGCGGGATTTCGGATTCGGTATTGGCCAGGTTCAATTCGGATTGCGTCACATCCAGTCGCGGGGCCAGTTGGGCGTCGAAGCGGCCCTGCGTCAATTCCAACGTCTGGCGCTGAATGTTAATGTTTGCCTGCGCATAACGGATCCGCTGCTGTGAGGCCCGCAGTTCAATGTAATTGCGCCCCACTTCGGCCAGCAGGCTGGTCCGCACGTTGTAATAGTCGGCCACCGAGGCCTCAAGGGCCGCCTGGGCCGACTGTATGGATCGACGGATGCCGCCGAATAGATCGATCTCCCACGAGGCGTCAAACCCCACCGAGTACAGATCATAAGGGGTGGATACAAAGCTGCCGAAACCAGGCGCCGCGGCGTTCTGACTTTGCTTGTTCCGGCTGTAAAAGCCCGTCGCGTCCACGTTCGGATAGAATTGCCCGGCCGCCGCGTTGCGCAGCGCGCGGCTTTCAACGATGCGGGATAAAGCCGCCTGGATGTCATAATTCGAATAGGCCGACCGCTCGATCAATGCGGTCAGCGCCGGGTCATCGAACACGGTCCACCACTGACGCAGGGCATTCGGCTCCTGCCCGGCGGCGGCGGCCTTCTGCCATGCGTCCGGCACCTTGGGTTGGGGCGGGACATAATTCGGTCCCACCATGCAGCCGCCGATCAATAACGCGCCAAGCAGACCGCCTGAATTAAAATACCATTTCATTCAAGTTAACCTTCCGTCTCATATATAAATTCTTATGATTCCAGGAACGCGTAAAACATTTCAGCCAACAGGGCCGCTTCCTTGGCCGGGTCAAACATCCGCAGTTGCGGCTGCACGCAAATCGTCCCGACGATCGCACGCTGAAAAAAATCCGCCGCGTTCTCGACATCGACATCGCGAAACGACTTTTTCTCAACGCCCTCCCGCAGGATATCGGCGATCATCTGCCGTTCCTGCGTCACATGGTTCACCTTGGCCGACTGATGCATCTTGCTATAGACCTGCGCCCGGTCAAGGAACTGAAAATAAAACATATTCTCATTGAAGAATTCAAATATCGACCGGATCATCTCCAGCAATTTTTGACGCGGCTGAGCCGGCCCTTGCGTCACCGCCCGCATCCGCTCACGAATCCGCTCGAAAAGCTGCTCGGCCGCATACACCAACAGCGCATCTTTGTCCTTAAATATAGTTATACAGCGTGCCCGTCGCGATGTCGGCCGCTGCGGCGACCCGCTGCATCGTCAGTTTTTCAAGGCCCTGCGAGCCGAGCACGACGAGAACCGCCTGCGCGATCGAGTCCCGAACCGCCTGCTCGGACAGGGCCTGCTTTTTTTCCACAAACTTCTTCATGCGATGGTCAAAACCACTTGGGCAAAAAATGAATAGCGGTTCATTTTGGTGAACGACCATTCATATGTCAACAAAAATTTTCCGCGGTTTTAAGAAAAAATGCGTTTTTCAGCATTGATCAGGCGATTTTTGTTGAAAATTCAGGGGTTTTTGGCGCTAATTGAGAATTGATGAGACATTTTTGGCCTTCCATTCAATAAAGGAATGACAAAATGAAAGATCTATTGCCGTCGCCTTTAATGGTTGCGATCGCTGCGGCATTGATCGTTTTATCAGGCTGTACAAGATCCGCCCAGAGCCCGCGAATGCTGGAACTAAACGGCAATCTGCAGGCGCACGATCCGGTGATCGCCAGAGAGGCGGACACTTATTATGTGTTTACGACCGGCGGCCGTCCCGGCAGAGGCCTGATCCCGATCAAATGCTCAAAGGACATGGTCAACTGGTCGGCCTGCGGTTACGTCTTTGAAAGCCTGCCCGAGTGGGTGCCCATCGAGATCCCCGGCACGCGCGGCCTGTGGGCCCCCGACATTTCGTACTTCAACGGCCAATACCATCTCTACTATTCGGTTTCGACCTTCGGCAGAAATAATTCCGCCATCGGCCTGGTCACGAACAAAACCCTCGACCCCAACAGTCCCGCCTATCAGTGGATCGATCATGGCCTGGTGGTTCGCTCAACCGCCGGCGAAAGCGACTTTAACGCCATCGACGCCAACATCGCCGTTGACGGCAAAAACGTCTGGCTCTGCTGGGGCAGTTTCTGGGGCGGCATCAAGATGCGCCAGATCGACCCGGCCACCGGCAAACTCTTAGATACAAACACCACGCTGTATTCGCTTTGCAGCCGTCCGCGCGGCGCCGAGCCCCAGACGCCGCCAATCGAAGGCGCAGTCGAAGCGCCGTTCCTGTTCAAGCATGATGGCTTCTGGTACCTGTTCGCGTCATTTGATTTTTGCTGCCGCGGCGCAAAGAGCAACTACAACATCGTCGTGGGCCGCTCGAAAAACATCACGGGGCCATACGTTGACAGAGCAGGCAAGCCGATGCTGCAAGGCGGCGGCACGGTCATCCTCGCCTCGACCGCCGGAATGTGGCGAGGCCCCGGCCACTGCGCCGTCTTGGCCGACAAAGGAACCAATTACCTGGTCTTCCACGCCTATCACGGCGTAACCGGCCGCTCCGAACTGAAGATCTCCACCCTGGCCTGGGACAAAGGCTGGCCCATCGCCGCCCAATTTCCACCCGAACAAATCCCGCAGGAAAACGCCGCCGCACGGAGCCAATAGCAGCATGAACCTTGAACGCAAGACCATCCTGGACCGCTACCCCCGTGCAAGCGACGGCACGATCATCGTTGACATCGCCGCCGGCAAGATTGAGGACATCTTCAACAACTTCGATAAAGCCACCCCCTATGCCAAGAAGGACCTGGACACCGACTTCTTCACCTATCTGGTCGATAGCGTCAAAGAGATCGGCAATGTGCCTTTTCTCATCGAAATTACGCTCGATATCAAACCGGACGACGCGCGCTGGCGAAATGCCATCGAAGGCATCCGTAACTACTTCATCTACATCAAGGAACTCAAGATCCGCGAATTGAAGATGCTCTATCGCACCTCGCTGATCATGCTGGCCGTTGGAGTGGTCGTCATGATGCTTTCGATCTGGGCGCATCGCACGTTCGGGCCCGATCCGGACATGTTCACCTACGTCTTCGCCGAAGGCCTCACCGTCACCGCCTGGATCCTCATGTGGGAATCGCTGGCCGGATTTCTCATCCAGTGGCCGCCCTACCGCCGCGACATCCGCTGTTACAAACGCATCGCCCACGCTGCCATCACCTGCCGGTGCCCCCTGCCCGATACGCTGACCGATCAACCGCCCCGCCCCTAAAAAGACTCTCCCCCTTCCAAAACTCTCCCCCTGACAAACACAAACTCTGCCCGTGCAGAGGGTCAGTCCGCCTGACTTTTATTTAACTCTCCCCTGACAAGGGGGAGTACCGCCGAAGGCGGGGAGGGGGTATCTTCTCGGTGCCGTCGGCTTCCAGCCGACATTCTTCCTTCTCGTGTTCCTGTGTTCTTGTGTTCTTGTGCATGTCCTCGGTACCGCCGGCATCCTGCCGGCATGCTTATCGTGGCACGGGCGTCTCGCCCGTGATTCAAAACTCTCCCCCTGACAAGGGGGAGTACCGCCGAAGGCGGGGAGGGGGTAAACTGCGGCAGACTGTATTCAGCTCTCGCCGTACCGCCCGGCGTAATTTGACCACACCGCTTGTCCGTTCCCGGAAATTAGGCTTGCCGCCGCAAAGGCCCGCGCGTAAGAGCAATGCAAACTGACGAACAAACAACCATGCCGCCCAGCCAAAAATAAAAACGGAACGCAGTTAAGTCCGGGCTATCCAATGAGTTACAAATTAATAGGTGACTGTCCCAATCCTGTTCGGCTCGGTTTTTGCTCTTTGACATTTCAATACTGTTCAGGCTTAATTACAGGTAGTTTATAAGTTGTCCCAACGGTAGGCAAGCTATTTTGGCGCAGCA
>JAJFTK010000013.1 GCA_021372945.1 Planctomycetaceae bacterium
ACAGCCTTGCCGGAATCTTTTTACGGCGTCTTCAATCCATTCGCTGTCGCTTTGCATAATATAATCCCTTTCAAAAATGAGTATTTGAAAGCGGTTATATCCTATCCGCAAGTCTGGCGCCACCTTTTTTTGCTACACCCAAAAGCGGCGTGGTCAAATTACGCCGGGCGGTACCAATGAAGACACGGGCGAGACGCCCGTGTTACACAAGAACACAGGAACACAAGAACACAGGAACACAGGAACACAGGAACACAGGAACACAGGAACACAGGAACACAGGAACACAAGAACACAGGAACACGAGAAGGAAGAATGCCGGCAGGATGCCGGCGGTACCGAGAAGATACCCCCCTCGCCGCCTTCGGCGGTACTGGCCCTTGTCAGGGGGAGAGTTTTGAATTGAGTGCCGCTATAGCATGCCGGCTGCAAGCCAGCGGTACCAATGAGACGGGCGAGACGCAGGACATTCTTGATTTTAAATTGTCACTTTTGGAACGGGACAGAGGGCAGGAAATGATACCGTCAGTATTTTTGAGTCTCTCTTGCTCTCTTGCTTGCTCGCTACGCTCGCAAGCAAGAGAGCAAGAGAAGAACAGAGAGAGAGAGAGAGAGAGAGAGAGAGTGGTGTGTGTGTTCCTATTTTCCACGGCCTTACGGCACGCGGCTACAACATGACGCCCGCTGCGCGGGCTTGAGAGAGTTGTGAGCCGTGAGTTGTGAGGCGGGAGTCGGGAGTCGTAAGTTGTGGAGGCGGGAGGCGGGAGACGTAAGTTCTGAGTTTGAGGCTCAGAGAGTTCAGATTGAGAGTTCAGATTCAGATTGCAGAGTTCAGATTGTCGGGGGAAGAGTTAAAGATTTTGTTTGGTGAAGCGGTGGACGAGCATGGCGGCGGCGGTGTCGCCTGCGGAATTGATCATGGTGGCAGGCGGATCGACCAGCGTGCCGAGCATGGAGATGATGGGCAGGGCCTCGAGCGGAAAACCGTAGAGGGTAACGATGAGGGTTTCGCCGAGGAAACCGCCGCCGGGAATGCCGCTCATGACGATGCCGCAAAGCAGCGCTGCGCCGATGGCGCCCAGGTAAACGGCGGGACCGTCGAAGGGTCGGCCATAGATGGAAAAGAGCATGGCGATCTTGAGGATGGCGGCCAGGCAGGAGCCGTCCATGTGGATCGTGGCGCCGATGGGCAGGACGGTTTCGCGGATGTCTTCGGGAACGCCGATGCGGCGCGCGGCCTCGAGGTTGACCGGCAGCGCGGCCAGGCTGCTGGAGGTGCCCCAGGCGGTCAGGGCCGCCGGCGGGATGTGCGTCCAGAAGAGCCTGATGCCCTGCCGGCCGGCGGCGGCATAGACATACAACGTAAAGGCCAGCGCGAAGTACAGCAGCGCAACCGGGTAATACACACCGACCGCGCGGGCATAGGAACCGAAAAGCTGGTCGCCGTACTCTCCCGCCAGGAATGCGAAATAGCCGGCCAGGCCGATGGGCGCGTAGAGCATGATCAGGCGGATAAGGCGGCCCATGACCTCGCTGCCGGAGACGAGAACCTGGCGGAAGGCCGCGCCTTTTTCGCCAGCCAGTTGCGAGGCCAGACCGACCAGCAGCGAGAAGATGATCAGGGCCAAGATGCTGCCGCGGCTGAGCAGGTCAACAAAGTTCGGGACGGTGATGGTGCGTACAAGCAGGTCCGTGAACGGCTGCGGCTGCACGGGCATGGGCGGCGGCGCGGAAATGCAAGCCGTGGGAGGAACGAGTTTGACCGCAACCAGCATGACGCAGGAGGCAATGACGCCGGTGATGATGAAGACCAGCAGCATCACAATGCCGATGCGGCCAAGGCGTTTGAGACTGGAGGCCGAGGCCAGCGCCGATGAGAGCGAGAAAAAGATCAGCGGCACAACGGCAGTAAAGAGCAGGTTGAGCAGGATGTCGCCCAGGAATTTGAGACTGCGTGCCTGCGGACCGAGCGCTGTGCCCAGCAGCGCACCGAACACGACGGCACCGATGAGGATGAGGGTAAACCTCCACTGTTTGAAAAATATTCGAAGGTCCATTCTTCTAATGTCGGCCGGAGAGGGCGCTTTTCATCAAAATGAAAAGCTGCCTGGTGATGCTTTTGAACACGCGCGGCAGTGAGAAACGCAGAGGCGTCTGTACGGCGGGCAGAAAATCGGGACATACGGGACCATCGAACCGGTCGCCGACGATCTGCACGGGCTCGGAGGCGGGCAGGCCGAAACCCATTTTCGCAGCGGCTTGCAGAAGCGGAAGCGTGTTTGGGTCAAAGCCGACCAATTGGCAGCAGAGGCGCTCGCAGGCGACCGGGTCGGCGCCGGCGACGAGATAGCCAAGCGGGCGCGGACGGCCGTTGATGGGGCCCTGCCCTTCCATGGCGATGATGCCGTCGATGATCGTCAGCACGGGGGCGAGCCTGCGATAGACGCCGACGATCATGCGGCAGAAGGCCTCTTGTTTATGGCCGCGCAAGAAATGCCAGTAGGCCTTCTCCTTGCCGCCCAGGCCGCAGACGCAGCCGTACATGTTCTTGAGCGCGAAGGTCGCGCCGAGCTGCTGATGGGCCTTGAACTTGGGAAGATTGATGATGATGTCGGCCTCCAGGGCAACCCGGCTAAGACCGACACGCGCGCCGTCAATGTTGGTTCGTACGGGCTGATCGAGCTGAACGATCTGGGCTCCGAGGCGCAGCAGGCGCTCATCGACGCCGAGCGCGTGAAGGCAGGCGCGCGTATTGCCCCAGGCGGGCGAATCGCCGATGATGACGTGCGCGCCGGTCTCTTTGACCATTCGCGCAACCGCGAATACGACTTCCGGGTGCGTCTGGGCGGGGATCTGCGGCGGTTTGGGCACGATGAGATTGGGCTTGATCAAGACGCGCCTGCCGGGACGAATGAAACTGCTGATGCCGCCGAGATTGTCAATCAACCGGCACAAGGCAGCCCAGATCCGCTCGGCCTCGTACGATTCACACCTGCTCACGGAAACGACGTTGGCGTCCGCCATCACAGACCGGCACTTTCACAAACGATGACGAAACATTTGGCCAGCGGTCGTTTGCCGGTTTCGAGGAACAAGGCGCGATTGAGACTGTTGGTCTGGTCCGAAATGCGCGAGGGCGCCAGCAAAATGAAATCGCCTTCTTTCAGCCGCAGATGGAAGGCGGCAAACTCGAAGGGCTCGTAGTTGATCGGCTCCTTGCCGAAGCGCAGGCGAATGTCTTCGGCGCCCGTCTGCCAGTACGCCGGCGCGATCCTGAGCAGGATCATGTCGCGGACGGCGGAGCTTTCGGCGAATAGCGTCCACCCGACAAAGCCGGGATAGAGAAGTCGGCTGGTCAGCTTGCTTTTGTCGGTCAGAAAATAGAGCGATCGCGGCTGGTAAAAAGGCACGCTGCTGAACGCATCGGTTTGAGCCGGGGGAACGCTGATGATGTTCTGGGCAATGCGCGAAGCGCCGGCGTTGTTGAGCGCACGCGCAATAGCCGTCAACCGCTCGCGAGGACCGGCGAGCACGGCGATGCCGTTGGCCTCGAAAGCGGCCGCATTCCGAAAATAGATCTCGGCGGCGCGGGGCTGCTGATAAAGAGGATCGAGCAAGGGTAATAAATTCGGATCGATCGTAAAGGGGAAGACCTTGAAGGTGATGAGAAAATCCGCATTCTTCAGTTGCAGCGAGGTATCCCGAACATCGCTGAGCTTGGGCCCGCCGGGGGTTCCCGGCGCGGGCGCAGCGGGGGCTTGACAACCAATCAGAAGAAGACAAGAGACCGCCGAACACAAAAGAAAGCATGCATATTTCATGGATGCCATTGTAGTGCAATGGCAGGGATTGTCAATCCGGCATGGCGAGCAGATCCTCAGACGCGGAACTTGGGAGACTCGCAAAATTCAAGCGCCACCGCGTGGTCAGGGCAGCTTTGCTGAGGCTTTGCGCCGGTGCGGACGACGCGGGCGTAGCTGGAAAAACTGCCGCCATACTCGAGAAGGCCTTCGGTTGGAGGAACGGACATTTCGACGCTGAGCAGTTCGCCGTCGCGGAAACCGGAGCTTTTCATCTCAAGCAGCATGCCGCCCGGACTGACATTGACCGTCCGGCCCGAATAGAGTCGCCCATCCGAAAGACCGACCTTCTGACAACAGACACTCAGCTTCAAAGAGATCCGCTTGTGTCTCCTTCTTTCATCGTCCATCCTGTGAGCCTCCGTGCGAATATTCGGATTCATGAAACTCGCAACACTCGATTGTGCAAAAAATGTTCCTTTTTTCTCCAATTTACACCCTCTTTTCATCCGTGAAGTATAAAACTCTTTGATAAAGTGACTTATATTTATCTTTTTATTTTCAAATTTCTTTTCTATTATCGGCAGATCGCGAAATTTGTTGAAAAATATAAACGAGTTTTATTTCTAGATATCCGACTCCCTGATTATTTATAAGCGGTTTAGGCGTACGTGTTACATAGTGTTGCTTTTGATAAACAAACACTTGACAAAACTTTAGGAACATCGTTATTGTTTACAAAAGTAAACACACTTTAGCATATTGTTGAACTTTTACAGCATGGCTATGCGTTCGGACGAGCTTCAGTTTTCTAAGTTGTTCGGGCAGATCGCGGACTCTTTTGGCGCTGCGGCCGTTCTTTTTGACACGGAATTGCACATCGTTGAGGTGGCTGGCGGCGCCCAGCGGATCCTTGTTCCCGAAACGACCATTGACACAGCGCTGTCTTACGCCGCGCAGGCGGCCGGCATCACCAACTGGAAGGAAGTCATCGCATCGGTGCTTCATCTCAACCAAAGAGCGATCCTGAGCAAGGTCCGCTTTGCCGGCATGGAACACAAGCTTTGGGACCTGGTCTGCCTGCCCGTGCACGATGGCGACGGAGGGGTTATCGGGGGGGTCATCATCTTATATGAGGTCGTTGAGCAAAAGGATGCACATTACACGGCGGCCCACTCGGAGCGAGCCGCGGCGGTCGGCCACTTGGCCAGCAAGGTCGCGCACGAGTTGAACAGTCCGCTGGACGGCATCCTGCGTTATGTGAATTTGAGCCTGCGGATGCTGGAGCAGGGGCAGGCGGAGAAGGCGACGGCATACATGCAGCATTGCCGCAGCGGCCTGCAGCGGATGGCTCAGATCATCACGGAGACGCTGGAGTTTTCGCGGAGTTCACATTTCGCGTATGAAAGCGGCCCGCTGGACAAGCTTCTGGAAGAGGCGCTGCGTTCGCTGGATGGCCCGCTCAAATCGATCGAGGTACACACTATTCGCACGGAGGCAGGTCCCCTGCCGCACTTTAAGAGCGGCGCCATGGTCCAGGTTTTTTCGAATATTATCAAGAACGCGGCGGACGCAATGAACGGCACGGGCACGCTGACGATCACCGTGGGCCGCGGCGCAGGCGGCTGGCAGATCGATTTCGAAGATACTGGTCCGGGGTTTGGACCGCATGCGGCGGAGGAACTGTTCAGGCCGTTTTTCACAACGAAAGCGCCCGGGCGCGGCACGGGCCTGGGACTGTCAATTTGCCGAGATATTTTGGAGAAATTCGGCGGACGGATCAGCGCCCGCAACCTGGCCGGAGGCGGAGCATGTTTCAGCGTACACCTGCCGTCGGCATCCATTCCATCACCTGTTCGGAGCTAACTATGGCCAAGGCATCTATCCTGGTTGTCGATGATGATGAGATCATTTTGAATTCGCTGTGCGAGTTTCTGGGCATCGAAGGATATAATGCAGTTGCCGCCGGCACCGCGGCCCAGGCGCGGCAGCGATTGAAGGAGCAGTCGTTTGCGCTGGTGCTGTCGGATGTGAATCTGCCGGACGGCGACGGGTTCGAGCTGCTCGATCTGCTGCGGGAAAGCTATCCCGGCACGGTGATGATCCTGATCACGGGCTACGGCACGATCGAAAGCGCGGTGGAGGCGATCAAGAAAGGCGCCTACGATTACCTGACCAAGCCGATCGTTGACGATGACCTTGTGGTGTCGGTCGAGCGGGCTATCCGTCAGCACTCGCTGATGAGCGAGAACCAGCAGCTTCGCCGGCAGATCGAGAATAAGTACAGCCTGCATAACTTCATCAGCCAGGATTACCAGATGGCACGGATCATGGAACTGGTGGAGGCGGTGGCGGACAGCCGCACGACGGTGCTGATGACGGGGCCATCGGGCTCGGGCAAGAGCCTGCTTGCGCGAACGATTCATTACCGCTCGCCGCGGGCCGACAAGCCGTTCGTGGAGGTGAGCTGCGGGGCGCTGCCGGAAACACTGCTGGAGAGCGAATTGTTCGGGCATGTGAAAGGGTCGTTTACGGGGGCGGTCGGCGACAAGGAGGGCAAGTTCCTGGCGGCCGACGGCGGGACGATCTTTCTTGATGAGATCTCCAGTGCGTCGCCGGCGATGCAGACCAAGCTCTTGCGCGTGCTGCAGGAAAGACAATTTGAGCCGGTCGGCAGCAACAAGACCATCAACGTGGATACGCGGGTGCTGCTGGCGACCAACCGCAATCTTGAAGATGAGGTGCGGGCCGGACGGTTTCGTGAGGATTTGTTTTACCGCATCAACGTGGTGACGATCCATTTGCCGCCGCTGGTGGAGCGCGCCGGCGACGTGCCGCTGCTGGCGGAGCATTTTCTCAAGCAATTCTGCCGAAGCCACAACCGCCCCAAGACGGGTATCAGCGAGGAGGCGATGCAGTGTCTTCAGTATTTCACGTGGCCGGGCAATGTGCGGCAGCTTGAGAACGTGATCGAAAGGGCGGTGCTGCTGGGCAAGGGGCCCCGGATCGAGAAACAGGATCTCACGCCGGCGGTGCTGCACCATTGTCAGAGTGCACAAGATGACAAGTTCGGGCCGCAGACGCTGAAGAAGGCATTGGAGGGGCCGGAGCGGGCGATCCTGCGGGCAGCGCTGGAAAAAAACCAGTGGAACCGCCAGGAAACCGCCAAGGCGCTCGATATTAACCGCACGACGCTGTACAAGAAAATGAAACGTTACGGCCTAGAGGACGAGGCGCCAAGAATGGGTTACTAAGGCATGGTTCAATGCTGATTGGTAAAGAGGTGGTGAAACCTTTATTTCAGGAAAGGAAGAATACCGTGTATCCATTCACAGAGAAGTTTATGGCTAGCGATAAGAATGTTGAGTTCCTGAAAGCCGCAATGATGGGACCAAACGCCATGCGGTTATCAGAGGAATTATCATCGCACCTGAAAATCAATGAGAATATGCGAATCCTTGACCTCGGCTGCGGGTGCGGTCTTTCTACACTGTTTTTAGTGAAACAATATGGCGCGTCCGTCTTCGCCGCCGACCTTTGGATTTCGCCAACTGAAAATCACGAGCGTTTTAAATCTCTCGGGATTGATGGTAAGGTCGTTCCGATTTCCGTAGACGCTACCAAGGGGCTGCCGTTCGCAAACGGATATTTTGATTTATTGTTCACCGTGGACGCTTACCATCATTTTGGCGATACGGAGGACATGCTCCCGTCGCTCATCCCTTTCGTGAAAAAGGGCGGTACGATCGCAATCGCTATTCCCGGCATTAAATATGAATTTGGTGCAAACGTACCTGATGAAATGAAGCCGTTCTGGAATGATGAGGTAGCAAGGACGCTGCATTCGATTGACTGGTGGAAAGAATTGTGGAAGAAAGCAGCGGGCATGGAAATTGTGGACATTCGTGAAATGACCTGCTGCCGACAGGCGTGGAGTGAATGGCTGACGGCCTACAGTCCCTATGCTGCTGAGGACATCAAAATGATGGAGGCTGAGGGTGGAAAGTATTTTAATCTTATTCAGATGACTGCAAGAGTGATCTAGCCGTGATCACCCAGCCGCAGAAAGAAACAGCATACCCCCTCCCCCGCTTCGCGGGTATCCTTCTTCGCCAAAGCTGCGAAGGACAGGCTCCCCCTTGTCAGGGGGAGAGTTAAGTTGGTTTTTTTCCATAGGTTGCGATGCGCTTACCTATGGCTATTTTTGTTTAATCCTTACAGGATTGTAGGAGAAAAGCATGCCGGCTGGAAGCCGGCGGTACCGAGAGGCGATACGCACACGCACTTTGTCCACAGCATACCCCCTCCCCCGCTGCGCGGGTATCCTTCTTCGCCAAAGCTGCGAAGGACAGGCTCCCCCTTGTCAGGAGGGAGAGTTAATTAGTCGTCCCTGAAAAAGCCATTTTGCGAATTCAAATCGCCGGGCCAACGCGGTGACGCCAGAAGTGTTTGACATTTTGCTCAGCCAATTTTCCAAAAAGTCGACCCATTCCGTCAGCGCATACAAAAATGCGGCTATTAGTTTCCGCATATTGTACCCG
>JAJFTK010000018.1 GCA_021372945.1 Planctomycetaceae bacterium
TCCTCTCGCTCCGCAGCCACAAGGATTACTACTTGACGGCTCCGAAGTGGGTCACAAAAGAAGTTCTCGGGCAGCCGGACGTTATGACGGCGGACACCCGTTGGCGTGGAAACCTGGTCTGCTCGAACAGGAAGATGCACGTTGCTCATAGTAATCTCACGGAGCCGGTCTAAACCATTCAGCGGGGGCGGGTAAAACCGCCCCTTTAACCCTTTAAGCCTGGGGGCTCGCTGTTTGAGGAGCCCCGATAAAGGAGAAAATCATGAGTGAAGAAAGAGTTTTAACAGTTTTGGGGAACAAGGCGTCAAGGCCCATCTCCGATTTCCTGATGGTCAATGACTATCAAGGCCCGAAAGCGGGAAAGTATTATGTCGATCTGAACGTGGCGGCAACCGGCGGCGGATCACCGGATCATCCGTTTGCTACCATTGCCGAGGCAATCACGGCCAGCAATACCAGCATTGGCCTTGCGGCTAACCGCTGGTGGGCGCGGCGCAATTACATCTATGTTTGCGGAGATGGGATCAAGGAAGACCTGACTGTTCTTCCTGAAAAATGCGACATTATCGGTTGCGGTTCGGACCTTGTGCCGTACCCGCGTGTTATCGGCCATCACACGATCGCCCTGGCAAAAGTGGGCTGCCGGTTCATCAATATGGGCTTTACGGCGGACGGCGCGGGCGATTTGTTTGTCATCCCCGCAGGGTGCCACGGTTTGCAGTTCTTGGGCGGACACATGCAGCCGGCAGCAGCCGGGTCAACAAAGGCCCTTGAAATCACCGATTCGGCCCTTGTCGTCATTCAGGGCGTGAAGATTTTCCAGAATCCCGGCGCTTACGGCACAGGGATTTTCGGAATCGGCATTTCCATCGAGGGCATCCTTTCGACGCACCAGATCACCATTGATGGCAACTGGATCAATGCGACTGTCGGCGTGAAGTGCGTTGCCAGCTCGCCCGCTTATGACGGGGTTATCTCGAACAACCTCATTCATTCGGTAAGTTATTGGGTGGACGATGATTCGGACGAGTTCCACGTCATTAACAACCGGGCGATCACTGACATCGACACCAGCACATCAACGGCTGGTTACGATTTCAACCTGAAAAAAGCCTCCGGCAACTTGCAGACCGGAAGCCAGGCCGGTGGAACCTGTGACACCGTTCCCTTTACCCTGATTGCAGAAGGATAAACCATTAACCCTTAAGGAGAAAAGATCATGAAAGATATTCTTGTCAATTTTTATAGCGCTGGTGGAGTCGAGGATTATTACATTCCCGCTCCGTGCCGTGGAGTAGTTACGGCGATGACCGTGTTTGCCAATGCCACAATGGTGGCGACCGGAACGGTAACGGCTGCCAGGGGCACAACCGCCGTCAATACGGCAACCGCTCCGACCGGCGACACGGCGGCAGGCGTCGCGCTTGCGGGCGTACCCGACACGACCAACAAGGATCTGGTTTTCGATCCGGATTCGGATACGGCGGCCAACACGAAGATCAAACTCTCGCTCGATGCGACGATCCTCGGCGGTGTGGCGAATTTGCTTGTGCATATCGTCTATGACGATTCGGCCTATGT
>JAJFTK010000019.1 GCA_021372945.1 Planctomycetaceae bacterium
GATGAGTCAACTCAAAGCCCGGATGCACCAGATCATCTGGCGTCAGGAGGTTCAGAATGTGATCAACTATAGCCATGAAAAAACTGTTATCCGCCGCTTGGAAAAACTCTTGGCGGCCTAAAATTCGGTCAGTTTGAGTTATATTAATTGATTGAATCACCGTATTCGGGCCGGCTCAGCGCCGGCCCGGATACGTTCTTGCTCTTGGTGACGCACCACGGTTTTCTTTTCAGGGCGCTGCAGGGCCGCCATCAGGATCCATGCTCATTTGACAACCTCCCGGTTTAAGCAGTCCGCAGGCTCACCCTAATCGAGAAATGGTCAGGGTAACATAACGGAACTTCTTTGGATGGATCGATCATGAAAAAATCCCTTTTGTTTGCGTTCGGCGCGGTCCTTTTAATGACAGCCGTCATGCCGGCCCAGTCGCCCGTTCAGGGACTTGCAGGCGGGTTGGATAACGTATTGCGGAGAACCGGCAGGAGCCAGCCATGCACACTATAAAACCGAAAACCAAAGCGTTGATATTAAGGTCCCAGGTGACATCGCCAAATCAGGGTTTTACCCTGATTGAGCTGTTGGTGGTGATCGCCATCATCGCCCTGCTGCTTTCGGTGGTGCTGCCGTCGCTTAATCGCGTCAAGGAATACTCGCGGCGGACCATCTGCGCGACAAACCTGCGGACGATGGCTACCTGGATCGCATTGTACGCGCAGAGCAGCAATGATTACATTCCGCCCCTGACCGACCGGTACCCGCCGTCGAACGCCAATTATGACGACCAGAAGAGCAACCATTACGACCGTTGGTGGCGCATTTTGGAGGACGCGACGCCGACCTGGTCGTATTGGAACCTGGGGCTGCTGTACAAGGCGGGTCTGGCCGAAACGGGCGAGGTGTTTTTCTGTCCGTCCAAGCTGGCCGAGTACAAGTACAACGATTATGCCACGCCCTCCTTCCCGACCGACATGGCTATCGGGTCCACGGGCATCCGCATTCCGTATGCCTACAATCCGATGTGCAAGAGCCTGACGGACCGTCATCGGCGATTCAGAACGCTGGGCCAATTTAGCGCAGGCGGACCGCTCATCGTGGATTTGCTCTCGACGCAAGCCCCCACGCATTTGCGCGGCTGGAATGTCGCGCGGACAGATGCCAGCGTTGATTTCCGCATCGACCACAGCATCCTTGACGATCTTCGCGGATCCACGGACATCGCCGGCAAGGACTATGAGACGTACGACAGGATCCTGTTTAAGCTGAGATAAAAAACAAACGCAGCCGTTGCGTTTTATGCGTGCCTGTGTGCGCCTGACGGCCAGGCTGTAGAGCAACTCTTAACCGTTTAAGGAAAGACCGTGAAACACTGTATATTGTTTATTCTTGCGGGCATGCCTGCCTTTGGCCAAGGCATCGTAATCGCCCCAACGAACCCGGCCGTTCAAGCCGCCGGGGCGGCCGGTGACGTGAACAATAATGGGACGGTGAATTTGGATGACCTGGTGCTGTTTGCCTCCAACTGGCTCAAGCAGAACTTTCTGGTGAAGAATTATGTGTTCCCCAAAGACGAGACAGGCTACGACCTGTGGCTGCGTTACCCGGCGATCGAGGATGAGGCGCTGCTGAGTCATTATAAGCAATCGGTACGTGACATCGTGTGCCAGGGTGAAAATGAGACCTTGCGGGCGGCGCGCGATGAATTGAGCCGCGGGTTGGATGCGATGCTGAAGCAGGAAACGGCCATTTCGACGGCGCTGACGCAAAGCGGTTCGATAGTGATCGGCACGTCCCAGACATCAAGCCTTATTGCCGGCCTGGGCTGGGGAATAGAGCTGAATCAATGCGGGCCGGAAGGCTACATCGTACGGTCGGCCGCGATCGATGGCAAGAACGTGACCGTGGTCGCCTCGTCAGGAAATACCGGCGTGCTGTACGGGACGTTTCATTTGTTGCGGCTCGTGCAGACGCATACCCGTTTGGAAGGGCTGAATATCGTCCAGAAGCCGCGTATCCAGCGGAGGATCCTCAATCACTGGGACGGCCTCAAGGGCACCGGCAAGGCCATCTACTCGGGGCCGCCGATCTGGAAGTGGAACGAACTGCCGGGCAAGATCAGCCCGCGCTACGCGGATTACGGCCGAGCCAACGCCTCGATCGGCATCAACGGCACAGTCGTTAATTCGTTGGGCGCTGATCCGGTGATTTTGACGGCGGCGTATATCGCCAAAGTGGCGGCGATCGCCGAGGCGCTGCGTCCATACGGCATCACGGTTTACCTCAGCGCCAATTTCGCGGCGCCAATGTCGCTGGGCAAGCTGGCGACAGCCGACCCGCTGGACCCTGCGGTGCGGCAATGGTGGACGGATAAGGCCGATGAGATCTGGGCGGCGATCCCTGACTTTGGGGGCTTTTTGGTGAAGGCGGATTCGGAGGGGATGCCGGGACCGTGGCAGTACGGGCGCACCCACGCGGATGGCGCCAACATGCTGGCTGCGGCGGTAGCGCCGCATGGGGGCATCGTGATGTGGCGGGCGTTCGTATATGGAAGCGCGCTGGACGAACCGGATCGCATCAAGCAGGCGTACGCGCAGTTCAAGCCGCTGGATGGGCAGTTTGCGGATAATGTCTTGCTGCAAGTGAAGAACGGGCCGCTGGATTTTCAGCCGCGCGAACCGGTGATGCCGCTGTATGGGGCGATGCCGCATACGCCGCTGATGATGGAATTTGAGGTGCGGCAGGAATACCTGGGCGCCAGCATTCACCTGGTGTATTTGGCGCCGATGTGGGAAGAGGTGCTCAAGTTCGATACGCGGTGCGGTGGGCCCGGGATGACGGTCGGCCGCATCGTGGACGGCAGCGCCGAGGGCCATACACTCAGCGGCATCGCGGGCGTGGCGAATATCGGCTCAGACATCGACTGGTGCGGGCATCATTTTCTACAGGCGGACTGGTACTGCTTCGGTCGGCAGGCGTGGGATCATACGCTGACGTCGGAGCAGATCGCCGAGGAATGGACGCGGCAGACATTCGGCAATGACCCGCAGGTGGTGGATACGACGGTGTCGATGATGATGGGTTCGCACGAGGCCTGCGTGAATTATATGACGCCGCTGGGGCTGCACGTGCTGTGCGGAAGCGATCACTATAATCCAGCGCCGCAGAAACGGATGAGCTATCACAAGGCCGATGTGGCGGGACTGGGCTATGACCGCACGATGGGCGGCAGCGACGGCGTAAGGCAGTATTGCCAGCCGTATCGCAGCGAATGGAACGACGTGCAGCAGATCCCCGAGAAATACCTGTGCTGGTTTCATCATGTGCCGTGGGACCAGCCGATGCGTTCGGGACGGACATTCTGGAATGAGCTATGTTACCGTTACCGGTCCGGCGCTGAATATGTCGAGCAGATGCGGGCGGACTGGCTGACGCTGGAGGGCAAGATCGACGCCGTGCGCTGGGCCGACGTGCTGGCGAACCTGGATGCGCAGGTCGCGCATTCGCAGCTTTGGCGCGACACGTGTTTGCAGTATTTTCAATTATACAGCCAAAGACCGATCCCGGCAGAATAAACGGGCGGCCGCGAACGTTTAGAATAGCACAACGCCGGTGGAGCCTGCGTTATCACTAAAAACCATGTAATCACACGGGAGTAGAATGATGTCTACTAGAACAAACGGATGTGTTTGGCTATGTTTGGTACTGGCGCTGTCGGCCTGCGGCCTGACGGCAGGCAAGACGGTACAGTTGTCACAACTTGATCTTTCGAAGATGACGTGCGGGCTGGAACGGCCGGGCGCGGATCTGAATGTCAAGCAGAAGCCGCTTTCGATCGCGGGCCAGGTGTTTGAAACGGGCGTTGGCACGTACGCCGACAGCCTTATGCATGTGGAGTTGAATAAGGGGACAAAGCGCTTTTCGGCGATGGTCGGCGTTGATGACGCGGCGGGCGCCGGCGGAAGCGTTTGCTTCAAGGTCTATGGCGATGGAAAACTGCTGTTTGACAGCGGACTGATGAAGGGCGGCCAGAAAGCCAAACCCGTGAAGGTTAAGACAACCGGAATGAACATGCTGCTATTGGTCGTGACGGATATGGGAGACGATAACAAGGCCGATTATGCGGACTGGGCCCAGGCACAGTTCGAGGTGAGCGGACAGAATCCGGCGGCTATCGATGAACCAGTGGAAGCACGCCAGATGCTGACGCCGCCGGCGGGACCTGCGCCAAAATTGAATAATCCGGCGGCGTTCGGGGCCCGGCCGGGCAATCCGTTTATTTATCGCATCCCGGCGACGGGCAAACGGCCGATGCAGTTTGAGGCCGAGGGCCTGCCCCAATCGCTTACACTGGATGCATCCAGCGGGATCATCACGGGCAACTCGCCCAAAGAGCGCGGCGAGTACGCTATTACGTTCAAAGCGACAAACTCAAGCGGACAGGATCAAAAGCAATTCAAGCTGATCGTGGGTAATAAGCTGGCGCTGACGCCGACGATGGGCTGGAACAGTTGGTACATTCTTTCGAGCGGCGTGACGGACGCGGACATGCGGCAGGCGGCCGACGCGATGGTCGCCAGCGGCATGGCCGACTACGGCTATATGTACGTCAATATCGATGACGGCTGGTCGAAAAAACAGGGAAACGAGCCGTACCGCGATGAATGCGGGCGGATCCTCACCAACGAGCGGTTCCCCGATATGAAGGCGATGACAGATTACATTCACAGCAAGGGCCTGCGGGCGGGCCTCTATACGTCGCCCGGACCCCTGACGTGCGGCAAGTTCGCCGGAAGCTACGGGTATGAACAACTCGACGTGCAGCAATATGCGGCGTGGGGATTCGATTTTCTCAAGCATGACCGCTGCTCCTATCGCGGGCTGATGATCGATGACAGTCATTACGAACATGTCAAGCCGTATGCGCTAATGGGCGAGCTTTTGCAGAACGCCGGACGCGACATCGTTTATAACCTGTGCCAGTACGGGATGGACCGCGTGTGGGAATGGGGCGACCAGGTGGGCGGGCAGTCGTGGCGGACGGACGGCGACCTGGGCCGCATGTTCTTTATGCTGTCGGCGTTTCGGGCGATCTATGCCCGCGACCTGTCGGGGGCGGACCTGAGCCGGTTCACAGGACCGGGCAACTGGAACGACCCGGACTATATTCTCATTGGCCAAGTGGCCAATCGCTACGTTGTGGGTCTCGGAGAAGACCGCCAGCGGCGGCATCACAATGCGCGGGACCTGATGTTTGACCTGACAGGCATTGTCAGCAATGATGTCTTTGAGAACGGCAAAGGCCCGAGTTTGACCGCGAACCAGACATATCAGTATATGTCGATGTGGTCGCTGCTGTCGGCGCCGCTGATCCTTTCGCTGGATATGACGCGGCTGGACGACTTCACGCTGAACGTGCTGTGCAACGCGGAGGTGATCGCCATTAACCAGGACTACGCCGGCAAGCAAGGCACGATCGTCAAGCAGACCGGCGACTATATTGTTATCGCCAAGCCGATGTCGGACGGATCGACGGCGGTGGGCGTGTTCAGCACCTCGTATGGAACTGAAACGGTCGAGGCCTCGTGGAAGGAGCTTGGCATTAAAGGCAAACGGATGGTGCGCGACCTCTGGCGGCAGCGCGACCTGGGCGTGGAAAACGGCTCATTCAAGACGACGGTGCCGCGGCATGGCGTGACGATGGTGCGATTGACGGAGGTCGAGCGATGAAGCGAAACGGCTGGACCATCCTATTGACAATCGGTGTGCTGGTTATAGCGGGTACAGCGTTTTGCGCTGCACCGAGCGAAGTGGAAGTGGTGGAAGAGGAAGTCATTTTGACTCCCCTGCCGGGACCGCAGCCAAGACTGAATAACCCGACCGTGTTCGGCGCGCGGCCGGGGAACCCGTTTGTCTACCGCCTTCCGGCGACCGGCACACGGCCGATGACGTTTGAGGCACAGGGGCTGCCCGAGAGCCTGACGCTCGATGCGGCGACGGGCATCATCACGGGAAATTCGCCCAGGCAGCGCGGCGAGTACCCGATCGTCTTTAAGGCGAGGAACGCAAGCGGACAAGCGGAAAAGCAATTCAAGCTGGTGGTGGGCGATACGCTGGCGCTGACGCCGCCGATGGGCTGGAACAGTTGGTACATCCATTTGTATTACGTGACCGATGCACACATGCGGCAGGCGGCGGATATCCTGGTGTCGTCCGGCATGGCCGATCACGGGTACATGTACGTGAATATCGACGATAGCTGGTCGAAGGCCGAAGGCCAGGAGCCCTACCGCAACGCTTGCGGGCGGATTCTGCCGAATGAAAAATTCCCGGACATGAAGGCGCTGACGGATTACATCCACGGCAAGGGGCTGCGGGCGGGCATCTATAGCTCGCCGGGACCGCTGACGTGCGGCAAGTTCGCTGCCAGCTTTGGGCACGAACAGCTCGATGCGCAGCAGTTCGCAGAATGGGGGTTTGATTTTCTCAAGTATGACCGCTGTTCGTACCGGCTCATCGAGAACGGCGAATCGGTTTACGAGTATCGCAAGCCCTTTGCGATGATGGGGGCGATCCTGCAGAACGTCAATCGCGACATCGTGTACAACCTGTGCCAGTACGGGCTGGGCGACGTGTGGGAATGGGGGGCCCAGGTCGGCGGCAATACCTGGCGGACCGAGCGCGACCTGCGGGCGGCCAGTTTCCTGCGGACGGGGCTTCGCAACGCCGCCCACGCGCAATTCGCCGGACCTGGGCACTGGAACGACCCGGATTATATCCTGATCGGCTGGCTGGGGCACCGGCCCGCGCGCGAACAGGGACCGACGACGCCAACGCCGCTGACGCCTAACCAGCGATATCAGCATATGTCTCTGTGGGCGCTAAGCGCCGCGCCGCTGTTCTTTTCATGCGACCTGACGCAGTTAGACGCCTTTACGCTCAACGTGCTGTGCAACGCGGAGATCATCGCGGTGGACCAGGACGAGCTGGGCGTGCAGGGCCGCGTGGTAACGGAGACGGACGATTATTTCGTGATGGTCAAGCCGCTGGCCGATGGGTCCAAGGCCGTGGGCCTCTTCAATAAGACCAAATCCAGGCAGACCATTCGGGTCAGCAGTCAGGAACTGCAAGTTGCGGGCAAGCAGAGTTTAAGAGATCTGTGGAGACAGAAAGATATAGGTCTGTTCGAAGAAGCTTATGAGACCACGCTGGAGCGATTGGGGGTCACTGTCCTGCGCTTGAGCAGCGCTGAGAAAAACCATTAAACATGCATCTTGATCGGCAGCGTTGAAGGGAACAGCCGCACTTGTTGCGGCTGTTTCACTTTTTAAACCTTTCGAGTTTGGCTTAACCTGCTTTGGACCTATTTTAGTTCTTCATCAAAAACGACAGCCACCTTGCCGCATTTTCCGCTTGCCATCAAAGCGTAAGCCTCCGAGACCCGATCGAGCGGGAAACGATGAGTGATCAGGTCATGCGGGTGGATGCCCCAGCGAACCAGCCGCTCGACCAGTTCCTCCATGCGCCAAAGATTGGTGACCCAGGAGCCATAAATCGTTTTTTGGTCATGGATGATATCGGGTGACGGTTGAAAACTGCACGTGCCGCCCTCGCCCAGGAAGACGATCTTGCCCCACTTGCGGGCCGCCTGAATGCAGGTCAGGCGGGCCTTGTCGTTGGCCGAGCAGTCAACCGTGCGTTCGGCGCCCATTCCGCCGGTCAGGTCTCGAACCTGCCGGACGTTATCGGGGCCGGCCTTAAGGACAGTATCAAAAAGCCCGAGCTTTTCAGCGATGTCAAGGCGTTCATCGAGCGTTTCGATGCCGATGATCTTTTGCGCGCCCATTGCACGGGCCAGCATCGCGGTTGCCAGCCCAACCGGTCCCAGTCCTGTCACCAGAACCGTATCATTGCCGCAGATGCCGATCTTTTCCAACCCTTCGTAAACGGTGCCAAAACCGCACGCCACCTGGGCCCCGTCCGAATAGGATAACTCATCCGGCAGATCGACCAAGTCCTTTTCCTCGGCCAGCAGGTATTCGGCCATGCCGCCGTCGCGCTGCCAGCCATAGGCCCGGCGGTATTTTTCACTCGTACACGAGATCATATACCCCCGGCGGCAGTCGTTGCAGACGCCGCAGCCGGAAATATGATAAATGATGACGCGGTCGCCTTCTTTGAAGCGGCGGCAGCCCGGCCCGCTCTGGACGACCTGGCCGCACGGCTCATGGCCGGCGATCATGCCCTTTTGATAGCCCTCGGGTCCTTTGCCCAAATGTTCGTGATAAATACAGCGGATATCGGAGCCGCAAATCGTCGACGATTTCATTTTGATCAATACTTCGCCATGGCCGGGAACCGGGACATCAAATGTTTTCAGTTCCACCGTGCTGTTACCCGGTAAGATAGCGCCTTGCATCTTTTTCATTTTTGTATTCCCTATTGCTCAGAGGTTTCGGGCTGATAAGTCAATTCAAAGCCGGTCAGTTTGAAAACGCAGGCATAATCATCATATTCATAGGCTTGCGATGATTCGGGCCATGTCATTTGCAGTCGGCCGGAGCCATCTACCGTATAAGGGACGTTGGCGGCCTGGCTCAGCAAATGAACTTTAGCTTCGGGCGACGCTTCGGTTACATGTACCGACTTCAGTAGGGTATTGCCGCTCGGGCGGCCCATCACGACCGCATAAAGAGTTTTGCCGTCCTTCGACATGGTGTAGCGAACATCTTCAGCAGTCAGCGGCTTACCCTTGCCTTCGTTGAAGCCCTGCGCCCGCAGCGGGGCCGCGTCCTTCATCGCCGGACCCTCGCCGAAGACCTTCCACGGGCGGGTCGCAAAAATAGCCTCACCATTGGCCGCCATCCAAGCGCCAAGTTTTCGCAGGATGCTTTCTTCTTGATCATCGAACGTGCCGTCACCGCGAAGCGGCACGCTCAGCAGGAGATTGCCATTTTTGCTGACAATATCGACCAGCATGTGCACAACTGTCTTGGCCGATTTATAGCCTTTACGTTCATAAATGCCGCGATCGTAGTGCCAACTGCCAAGACAGGTGCACGTCTGCCAGGGCTGCGGCTCGATCTGGTTGCTGGCGCCTTTCTCGATATCCCAGATCATGCAGCGGCGCTGTTCGCGGCTGAGTATCTTATTACTCATGACCGCACGGAACTGGCCGTTGTTCCACAAGGGACTGCTGTTATAAAAATGCGCCGCGATCTTTAGGCCGGCGTCACTGACCGGGTACAAAGGCAGGATCGTATCATCGAAATAGATCAAGTCGGGCTTGTACTTGTTCAAAAGCTCGATCGTTCGGTTATAGAACTTTTCGCAATAGGCGGCATCGGGAATGCTGCATCCCTGCGACGCATCCCAGCCCCATAGCTTTCCGGTTTCATTAACCGTACTGGGAATGTGATCTTGGGCATAAAGCTCTTGCGGGTCCAGGCCCTGCCACCATTGACAGATCCCCTCAGCCCTGGTCAGCTTGCCATCGTACGCAATCCCTGAATACTCTCCGCTTTTATCAGAGCCTTGCGCCGGCTCGTACCACATCCACGCATGAGAGGCGTGAACGCTGACGCCAAACGGCAAATCCTGCTTTCGAGCGGCCGCCGCCCAGCCGGCGATGATATTCTTGCGGGGACCAATTGCCACGGAGTTCCACGACTGGTACGTACTGTCCCAATTGTCCAAATTATCGTGATGGTTGGCCAGCGCTACAAAGTACTGCGCCCCGACCTGCCTGTAAAAGGCAACGAGTTTGTCAGGGTCCCAGTTCTCGGCCTTCCATTCGTTGATCACATCCTTGAAGCCAAACACCGACGGGTGGCCGTAATTGTCAAGGTGAGATTTGTACTGCCTGTGCCCCTGCATGTACATGTTGCGCGCGTACCAATCACCGCGCTCGGGCTGGCACTGCGGGCCCCAATGCGCCCAAATGCCGAACTTGGCGTCTCGATACCATTCCGGCGTTTGGTACTGGCCCAGCGACTGCCAGTTAGCGTCAAACCTTCCGGTCTGCATCGGCTCTGCTTTTTCACTTATCGTATTGGCAGACTTTGGCAGCACGGCCCAATCCGAACCGGTTGCCGAAACCGATTGTACAAAACAGCAGCCCAGCAGCAGGATCAATATCATCTTAGCCATTTTCAAATCCCTTTCACCGTATGTTCTGCGTGTCTTACGGCGGCGTAATCTCGCCATTGATATCCCAGAGGTCTTCCCAGCTTTGATCCTGCTTCCAGAGAAAGACCTGTCCCTTCACGAGACGGCAATTCTTGTCGATGCCGGCAATCGCGCGCATATCCGCATCCGACAGACGAACCCCGATCGCCGCCCGAAGGTTATCTTGATAGTGATTGACCGAGAACGGGATGGGGATCTGCCCGCGCTGAATCGCCCATTTGAGACAAACTGCCGCCGGCGTAATGCTCAATCTTTTGGCAATGTCCCGTATCATCGGGTCCGTAAGCGGATTGGTGTCCTGCGGCGTACGATCCCGTTCGGGCCGGCCCGGCGAACCAAGCGGACAATACCCGATGGGCTGAATGCCGTTATCAACGCAATATCTAAAAAGCTCTGGCTGCTGGAAATGCGGGTGCAGCTCCATTTCACTAAAGGCAGGCTTGATGCGGGCATCCTGCAAAAGCAGCTTTAGTTTCGGAATCGTCATGTTGGACGTGCCGATGTGCCTGGCCAGACCCTGCTCAACCAACTGCTCCATCTGACGCCAGGTTTTCATATAACTGGCGTGAATGTACGGTTTGGCATTCGGATTGCGCGAGGTCACATCGCATTGGGGCGCGTGATAGTTCGGAAAGGGCCAATGCACCAGGTAAAGATCTACCTGATCGAGCTGAAGGTCAGCAAGGGACCGTTTGCAGGACTCGCCCACACTGTCGTGCATGTCGTTCCAAACCTTCGATGTGATCCACAGCTGGTCCCTTTTGATCTTGCCGGTTTTAAGAACACGGCCCAGAACGCGGCCGATCTCTTTCTCATTGCCGTAAACCGAAGCGCAATCGATGTGACGCCACCCGAAGGCAAGAGCGCCTTCGACGGCTTGTGCCACCGAATCAGCCGAAACATGATCCGAGCCGAAGGTGCCAAGGCCGACCATGGGAATTTGACTGCCGTCGGCAAGCGCGGCAACAGGGATCTGCCGGGGATCTACACGGTCTTCAGGTATGTTAGAGGCCATTTTCAACTCCTGGTTCAAAATCACCGCCAAAACACAACGTTCTTCATTGGATGAGCCACTTTAACCCAACCGGCTGATTAACAGTATAGAGGGTTTAAATAAAATTATGGACTTTTTACAGACGGTGCCCTATAATCCACCGCATGCTGAAGACCGTCCTGGACCTGCTGGAACTCAATATCCTAAGCGTTGAACGCTTTCGCGTGCATGCGGAATGGCGCTATCAAAATGTCTCCAGCCCCTACAGCAGGCTCTACTACATCGCGGACGGCTCCGGAAGAATCTATTTTCACAAGCAAAAAAAGGAGATCCGGCTTAGGCCCGGATACATGTACCTGGTCCCCTGCTTTACGCTTGTCGATCTCTATTGCCCGGCATCGTTTTTGCACTATTATATCCATTTTACAGCCTGCATGCAGAACGGTTTTGACTTGTTGACGCTTGTGAATTGCCGGTTTGAAGCGTCTGCGAAAAGGCATGGAATCGGCGAAGCACAATTCGAACGCTTGTACCGGTTGAACCCCGGCAGAGAACTGATCGAACGGGACGCCAATAAGCCGATCTATAAATCAACGCTCGAACGGGCAATGATGCTTGATCGGGCAAAACCGATCGCCGATGCCGTCGAAAGCAACGGGCTCCTGCGCCTCCTGCTGGCTCCTTTCCTGGCAGCCGATTTGACACAGGCGGTTGCCCACACGATCGAAGGAATGAACCGGTTCGAGCCGGTGATCAAGCACATTCAAGCCAACCTCACGCAGCAGTTTACGCTGGGAGCCCTTTCCGAAAAAGCCGGGCTGCACCCGACCTATTTTTCCAATATATTCACGCAATTCATGGGCATCTCCCCGATGCGGTACATTCAAAAGATGCGTATTGAGAAGGCGCAGGTGATGCTGCTTTCGTCAAATGATACCCTGGAAAGCGTCGCCCGCCAGGTCGGCTTTGATGACGTTTTCTATTTCATGCGGATCTTCAAGAAAGAGGTCGGGATCTCGCCGGGACGATACCGCCGTCTCAATCATATATGACATCTACATCATGGATGTTTCTTGGATACGGGCTAGTTGCATCCGATTTAAGGCAATGAGCAATTCTATTTGATAGTAACGATTCAGGTGTTGTGTTTTTTCACCCATGACACAAAGTGATTCATCCAATTCAACAGAAACTCTCGGCTGCCTTGCCCGATGCTGCCATCCGGGTCAAACATTCCCTCTCGGACCTGTAAAAATGCTTCCGGTTGTCCCATCGTAGGCATATCCAAATACGCCAGGGTATTTCGTAAATGCTGCTGCGCAAGTGCGGTGCCGATGGCCCCGATGCTTACACCGATTACGCCGGCAGGCTTGCCTGCAAAGGCACTCTGCCCGTAAGGCCTTGAGGCGTTATCAATAGCGTTCTTCAGAACGCCTGGGATCGAACGGTTGTATTCCGGCGTAACAAATATAACGCCCTGGGAGTCTTTGATTTCACTTTTGAGCCGCTTGACGGGCCCGGCTTGGTTATCATCGTCATCCTGATTGTATAAGGGGATATCATCGATCCGAAGCTGCTTGAATGAAAACTCCGCTGGGCCCAATTTGATCAGGCCATTGGCGAGCTGTCGATTGTATGAATCACGCCTGAGACTTCCGATCAATACGGCAATTTGATATTTCATTGTGGCCTCCAAAATGTATTGCACATAATTCGTTTAATATCATAGCCCATCAGGCGGACCGTGAAATCGAGATTATTGCCTACATTCTGTACGAATTTCCCTCAGGAATCCGACCTGAATGAAACCCAAACCTTTTATGCCGAAAAAAAAAGCCGTTTTGCGTTGTGGCCAAACGGCTTGTTTTAGAGAAGACTCGGGGCGACAGGACTTGAACCTGCGACCTCTTGACCCCCAGTCAAGCACGCTAGCCAAACTGCGCCACGCCCCGGAAAGCCTGATTATAGCAGGCTTAAACAAAAAAACAATGCCTTTTCTAGTACCATTGGCGTCTTTTATTCGCGATGCCGAAGATGAGAAAATTACCCAATCCCCTCTGACGGGGCCGGTAAATCGTAGAAATCGCAGCGTTTTTTGACCAAAAAGCAGTGCAAGAGGCTCCAAGTGCCGCCTAAAATGGACAATCTCGATTATGGTGTCATCGGCAATGGGAAAACGGCCGCCCTGGTCAGCAAATACTGCAGCATTGACTGGTGCTGTCTGCTGGAATTTGACTCCGCATCCGTATTTGCCCGCATTCTGGACCAGGATCGCGGCGGCTTTTTCGCCATCGAGGGAGTCGGCGACTACAAACTGTCGCAATCGTATGTGGACCGAACCAACATCCTGCGAACCGTTTTTGTATGCGAGCCGGACGCTTTTGAAGTTTTGGATTTTATGCCGCGTTACCATATCGAGAGGCAGTTCTATCATTGTCCGCCTGACATCATCCGTTTCATCAGGCGGATTTCAGACAAGCCCTCGATCCGGGCCATTTATCAGCCGCGCCCTGCCTACGCCAGGGTCCCTGTTGAGAATCTTATCATGCCCGAATTTCTCAAGACGATGACCACACGGTATAACTACGAATCCGTCTATCTCTATTCGAATCTTTCTCTAAGAGACATTGCCGCGGCCAAGCCCATAGAGCTGCCGGAAGAGGCCTACTTGCTCGTGAGTTATAATCAGAAACTGGCCGATCTATCGGTTCCATGGGCGGAGCTGGAGCTTGAACGCACCAAGGTTTACTGGATGGATTGGACCGCGAAAACCACGCTGGTCACAAAATACCCCCGGCAGGTCCAACGGAGCGCACTGGTTCTGAAATTGCTGGCTCATCAAAAAACAGGCGCGATCCTTGCGGCGGTGACAACCAGCTTGCCCGAGACGATTGGAGAGCAGCGAAACTGGGATTATCGTTATTGCTGGGTCCGGGATGCCTCAATGACGATCCACATCCTGACCAGGCTTGGACATACCAATGTCGCAAGGCGATTTCTCCAGTTCATTCTTGATATGGTCCCCTACAAAGACGAATCCATTCAAATCATGTATGGCATTAATCCAAGGCGAAAGCTCACGGAACGGACTTTGCCGTGGCTGAGCGGATACGAAGATTCCAAGCCGGTGCGGGTGGGCAATGCGGCGGCGATCCAGAAACAGAACGACATCTTCGGCGTGTTGATGGATGTTATGTATGAAAGCCTGACGTTGTTCAGCAGTTCCATTGACCACAAGGAGGAACTCTGGACCGTCGTACGCACGCTGACGCGGCACGTCAACAAGAACTGGAAAAAGCTCGATGCGGGTATTTGGGAATTCCGGTTCGGCGTAAAACATTTCACGTTCTCAAAGATCCTTTGCTGGGTGGCTATGGATCGTGCCGCGCGGATTGCCATGTTTTTCAAAAAAGTACCCGATGCCATGAGTTATCTCAAGCTGCGGGACAAGATCAAAGAAGAGATCCTTTGCAAGGGATGCGATCCCAGGACGGGTGCCTTAACGCAGATTTACGGCGGTTCGTCCATGGACGCGGCCAATTTACTTGCCGAGACCTTCGGATTTCTCAAGGCAGATGATCCTGTTTACATCCGGACCGTCGAAGAGACGTATAAGCAGCTCTGTGTTGACGGGTTAATGTATCGCTATGTCGAGGCGGACTATTTTGGTAAACCGAAGTCGTCATTTACGGTATGCACTTTCTGGATGATCAGCAGCCTCTATAAAACAGGCAAAACGGAGTTGGCACGCGAAATGTTCCATAATCTTCTTAAATACAGTAATCACGTAGGCTTATACAGCGAGGACCTGGATTTCCAAACCCACCGTTTACTGGGCAATTTTCCCCAAGGCTATAGCCACATCGCCCTGATTGATGCGGCGATGGTTCTTTCAGATCTTCCCGCCCGGCGACACGATTCAGAGGATGTTTTTGCATCCTTAAGCACGGAGCAGACTGCCGCGGGCCGGAGCTAACGCATTTTTGTTCTTTTTTTACTGGACAACGTGTAAAGCACTCGGTATATTAGTCGTTTCTTTAATGTGACAAAGTTATTATTTACAGCTTCAACTTAAAAGTGTGGGATTAATATGGCACATAAAAAAGGTCAAGGCTCGACCCGAAACGGCAGAGACAGCAATCCGCAGTACCGCGGCGTGAAGCTTTATGGCGGTCAGTTCGCTAAAGCGGGGTCGATCATCGTCCGCCAGGTTGGAACCAAGTTCCACCCCGGCTTCAATGTAGGAATTGGCAAAGATCATACGCTCTATGCCACGGCAGATGGAACAGTACAATATAGAGGTAAAAAAGTACATATTGTGTTGGATTAGCTGAATCCTTCCTCCTACCCAAATTGACATGCCGACGGCCTTGTTTTTTCAGCAAGGTCGTTTTTTTTAGTTCCCGGCGGATGAAACAAATCGCCCCCTTTGTGCGTCTAACTGGTGTGCCGCCAATGCCGCGGAATAACGAAAGTACAATTTTTGTAACAAAAACAAATTTGCGAGTAAAAAATAGGATGTAAAGGCATATTATTATAGAGAGAAGTTTTTTTCAGCACATAGAGAGACACAGGGCATAGAGAAAGATTAAGAGAGAAAAGAGAATTCCGAAGAGACGCAAAGGATTCATTGTATGATCAAGTTTAGTTGTACACAATGTGGCCATAGCTACCGGGTGTCCGATGAATACGCGGGCAAAAAGGTGAAATGCAAGGGGTGCGGAACCGCCAATACGATCCCCCATGCGCAGCCTGCCGAAAAACCGGTTATCGGCAGCGGTGACAGCATTGCTGCTTACAATAACCTGCTTCAAGAACTTCTAAAGTATGAGCAGCAAGCCCCGCCGATCGAAGCGCAAACTACAAAAGACTAAAAACTGCTGAAAAGCATGGGCCCTTTCGATTTAAGGGCCTGTTTTTTTATAGGACTTTCTCGTGCAACCGTATTCTCTTCCAACAGGGTCTTTTTAGTGCGCCGATTTCGTTTTTATTGTGAGAAGATCGAGCCCCAGTGCGTGCTGAATGAAGAGGAATCCCATCATCTTAGCCGCGTCCTGAGGATAGACACGGGCAGCCAGGTCGAGGTTATCGATGGAAAAGGAGGGTTGGGAACAGGCAAAGTCGGTAAGATCGAACGTCGGCAAGTCACCATTGAAATCGATGACATCAAGCGTCTGGCCCCTGCCGAATCGGGGCGTTTAATCCTGGCTATCAGTTACGCCAGGGGGCAGCGATTTGACTGGTGCGTCGAAAAATGCACCGAATTGGGGGCTTGCCATATTGCGGCGATCCAATTTGAACGCACGGTGAAACTGGCGTGCGGTCACGCAATCGAACGTTTGGAGAAAATCAGTTTGTCCGCGTCAAAGCAATGCGGAAGATTATTTTTACCGCATATCACCGGGCCGGACCGCCTGGAACCTGGATTAAAACGCCTGATCGAACAGTATCCCAATTCGGTCCGCTTGTGCGGCGATGCTTCCGGAAAACCGGTTGCTTTACATAAATGGTCAAAGAATCAGGACGTGCTTTTCCTGGTCGGACCCGAGGGAGGATTTAGCCCCGAAGAGACTCAATTCTTAACGCATCTGGACTTTCAATTCGCTTGCATAAACTCCAACATTCTGCGTGTAGAAACGGCGGCTGTCGCTTTCGCGGCTTTTTTTAATGCCTGTTCGCTTTAGCTCTAGATCCCGGTCATTTTGCGGCTCACTTTTTTTGGCTTTTCCCCTTTTTTGCCCGCTCCAAAAGCTTATTCCTGCGTAATAAAATTAACACCCATAAACTTTCAGGAGAGGCTTACATGGATAAAATCACTAAAAGTGGTCTTGCCGAGGAACTTACGGGATTCCTGGTTAAACTCAGTGAGGGGAAAAATAAGGCGGGTCTGCGCAAACAGGCGAACCGCTTGATCGCCGCCATTACGCCGGACGATATTGAAAGCGCCGAGCGTACGCTGATTATGAACGGATACACGGTCAAGAAAATTCAGCAGTTGTCAGCGGCGTTTGTTCTGATGGGAGTCCTTGGGGGAGACGATGCAGGATTGCGGTCGCGGCTGCCGGAACAGCATATCCTTCGCAAAATCATGGCCGAGCACGAAATGATAAGATGCTTTCTGGCCGACTTGGAGGACGTTGCCGGATCCATTGAAAAATCCGAACAGATGAACGCCTCCAGTTGCGAGATCATGCGGCTGCATCACATTGCCGAACACCTGCATGCACTGGACGAGCACCTGGACAGGGAAGATGATATTATCTACCCCGCCCTGAAAGAGAAGGGCTGGAAGAGCCTGTTCTCGCGAATCGAAAGTGAACACGTGTACATTCAAATGTCGATCAATGACCTGGTTAAACTCGCGATGAGCTTTGGCAAAATGCCGTTCCCGACATTCAAAGCGCGCCTCTTGTCATCCGTGCGGTATCTGTGTCCGCTGCTGCGCGAACACCTCTTTCATGAGGACCGGGTCCTGTTCCCGCTGGCCTTTACGATGGTTGAAAACAATTCCGTGTGGGACCGCCTGCGACAGATCTGCAACGAAATCGATTACTGCGGGATCCACCTGTAAAGATTTTTTCTTTGCCGCCTTCCCGGACTTTCCGGGACCAGGATCCGGGAAGGCTTTTATTTCAGCGGGGGGGTTTTTCTGCTGGTGACATAGATGGCTTGCGACGCCGTCAGATTCGGCCATAACCGGATCGGTTTGGCGGTGCGTTTGCCGAGCGGCAGCTTCCTTTCAATGGTGATCCCCAGGTCCCGGCAAAACCCGTCGAAATCCTGCAGGGACAGAAAATGGATGTTGGGCGAATTGTACCAGCGAAACGGGAGCTGGCGCGTCTGCGGGGCCATTCCTGAAAACATCAATTGCATGCGGCAGCGCCAGTGCGCGAAGTTTGGAAAGCTGACGATCACTTTACGCGCCACGCGGTGCAGCTCCTCCAGGACTTTTTGCGGGTCGCGAAGCGTCTGAATCGTCTGCGAAAGAATCGCGTAGTCAAAGGTCCCGTCCGGAAACATTTCAAGACCGCGCTCGATGTCGCGGTGAATGACGGACAAGCCTCGCTGGATACAGCGAATCACCAATTCTTCATCCAATTCGACGCCCTGCCCGGCGATCTTCTTATCCTGCATCAGCCGCACCAGCAATTCGCCGTCGCCGCAGCCCAGGTCAAGAACCCTGCTATTGGGCTCCACCAGCGAATCGATCAATTCATAATCCACGCGGGCCCGTTTGAAGCGATCAGCGCGTTTGACGGGCGCCTTGTCTGTGAGGGGCTTGCCGCGGACCAGCCGGCCCGTGCGAATCTTCTGCAGCATCGAGCCCAAAAAGCCTTCGATCACCCGGCCCAGTTTTTCAGCTTCGAGCAGAAAGGCGTCATGCCCATAGGACGACTGAATATTGCAGTACACGATATCCTTGTGCTCGGCGCCGAGCGCCAAGACGATCTCTTCCGACTGGGCCGGCGTAAACAGCCAGTCGCTGGAAAAACTGACGATCAGGAATCGGCCGGCCGCGGCGGCAAAAGCGCGGTTCAGCGATCCGAATTGCCGCGTGAGATCAAAATAGTCCATGGCCTTGGTGATGTACAAATAGCTGTTGGCGTCAAAACGTTCGATGAACGTTTGGCCCTGGTAGTCCAGGTAGGTCTCGACGGCGAATTCGGAATTAAATTCGTAGCTGTAATCGGTTGAAGCCCGAAGCTGACGGCCGAATTTGGCGCGCATCGACTCCTCGGACAGGTAGGTAATGTGCCCGATCATGCGGGCGATGGAAAGACCTCGGATCGGCTGCTGATCGTCGTGGTATTGGCCCCGCTTGAAATACGGATCGGCCAGGATCGCGTTTCGTCCCACCGCGTCAAACGCGATGGACTGGGCGTTGAGCCTGGTGGTAGAAGCGATGCAGAGGATGGCGTCGATGAAATCGGGGTAGGACGCCGCCCATTGCAGCACCTGCATACCGCCCATCGAGCCGCCGACGACCGCCAGCAAATGGCCAATGCCCAGCTTATCGAGCAAGAGTTTCTGCACGGTCACGAAATCCTCGATCGTGATCAATGGGAATTCCAGGCCGTAGGGTTTGCCGGTTTCCGGGTTGATCTCTGAAGGGCCTGTCGTCCCGCTGCACCCGCCGACCACGTTGGAGCAGATGACAAAATACCGGTCGGTATCGATCGGTTTGCCCGGGCCGATCATGATGTCCCACCAGCCGGGCTTGCGCTCCTCGGGGTGGTTGCAGCCGGCAGCGTGCGCGTTGCCGCTGAGTGCATGGCAGATCAGGACCGCATTGTCCCGCGCTTCGCTGAGCGTCCCATACGTCTCATAGGCCACGTCAATGGGCCCCAGATACTTGCCGCACTTGAGCAGCAGCGGGTGGTTGGGTTCTATGACGCGTAATGTTTTAGTTCGGACAATCCCGACGGATTTTTGTCCATCCATATCCATACGTCCATTATAGCTTTATCAGGTGTCAATGTACATTTCGTTTTCCGGCCGACTTCAGCGGCGGCAATAAAAAAGCAATTCGCACTGCTCGCATTGCGGTTTGGGGCGGCCGGTACAATTTTCAAGAATGCCAATGCGGCTCAAGGCAAAATCATATTTGACCGGGTCGGCAGGACAGATCCGGGCAAAGTGTTCCGTGATCCGGCAGACCGTTCTCAATGAGGCCGTTTGGGCGGTATGAAATCCCAGGATCCTCGTTAAGCGGAGAATATGCGTATCGACCGGCATAAGCAATTGCGCCGGGGCCATGCGGGTCCAGACGCCGGGATCCACCCGGTCGCGGCGGACCATCCATCGCAGGAACAAATGCATGCGCTTGCCTGCCGAATCGGGATTGGAAAGCAGGAACTTCATGGGGGCCGAAGGCGGACCCGAATGCAGCCGCTCGAATCGATCCCAAAAGACCTTATGGAAGTGCCGCACTCCTTCCAGGATGGATGTATCTTTTTCATTGACGCCCTCATGGAAGACCTTTTCCAAAGAACCGTATTCATTGAGGAGTTCCCGAATCGTCGTCAGCAGTTGCACGATATCGGCGCCGCTGTTAAACCGATGGCGAAACGGTGCCAGCTTCCGTTTGACAGCCGCATCAAGGGAACGGACGCTCTGACTTGGATACGGTCCCAGGATCGCCAGCAGCGTTTCAAGGCTCTTGTGGATTTGCGCTACCCTGCCATAAGCCAAAAGCGCCGACAAGAGACCCACGATTTCACGATCCGCAGGATGCGCATATCTCCAGACAAAGGCCAGCGGATCCGGTTCAATGCACGCGCGGCGGTTATACCGGTCATAGAGCAATTCGAGCACATCTTTCAGGCCAGAAGCGGAAGATTGCATGCGGCGGTCAGCCTTTTGGCAGGGTGATAAAAAAAGTTGTACCTTCACCGGGAATCGACTCAACACGGATGCCGCCGTTATGAATGTCCACGATACGCTTGACGATCGTAAGGCCCAGGCCGACCCCTTCGGAAGGATTGACGGAAGGTTTTAATTGCTGGAATAGCTCAAAGATGCGGCCCAGATGCATTTGGGCAATGCCGATCCCATTATCCGTGACGGTATATTCGACCATGCCATCGAGGCGCCGGCCGGTGATCCTGATGACGAGCGGACAGTCCTTCTGCCGGTATTTGAGAGCGTTATCGATCAGGTTTGCGAACACCTGGTTGATCTGGCTGTAATCGCCAAACGCCGGCGGAAGCGATTCAACCGTGACTTGCGCATCAATGGTCTTGATCTGGTAATTGCAGGAGGCCAGAACATTGCTGAGGAGGGCGTTCATATCAAGGCTCTTGAAATCCAGCTTGGCCGTGCCGATCCGCGAAAGCTGCAAAAGCCCATTGACCAGCGTTTGCATTTTTTCGGTATTGCGGAAAATAAAATCCAGGGACTCGGGGATATCCTCTTCGAGGATGCTTTTGAGGATCGTTTGACCGCACTTAAGTGATTCAGGGTTGCGCAGCAGATCCGCCAGGCGCCCGCAGGAATTGCCCAGCTCGCGAGAAAATCCCTCGATGTTGATCAGCGGAGAACGCAGGTCGTGCGAGGTGGCGTACACGATGCTTTGCAGTTCCTCGTTTTTCAGGGCCAGTTTGCGCATCAGTCCCTCGCGCTCCTGCTCTGCCCGCTTGCGATCGGTGATGTCGGAAGCCACTTCGAGGCAAACGTCACGGCCATCGACCCATCGAATAAGCTGGTCCCGGCATTCATACCACCGGTCGCGAGCCACATCGTGGATCTGCCGAATGGGCACATGCGGCTGACGGGTTCGGTCCATCAGCTCGCGCATATCGCATGATTCACAAGGTTGTCCCTGGTCCATGCCAAGGATCTCCCAGCAATACTGCCCGGATGCGCCGGAGGCCTTCTCCAGGCCGCACTTATTTACAAAGAGCACTTCGTGGGTGAAGATATCGCTGACGTAAACGATCGCGTCAAGGCTGTCGAGCACCGTCTTGAATCGCTCGAATGAGTTTCTCAGGTCGTCCTGCACGCGCTGGCGCTCCATCTCGGTTCGCACACCCTGCCAGACCACGTATCCGCACAGGGCGATCACGATCAGGTAAATGATGGCGGTATTGCGGTGAATCACGCGGGTGAGCCGGTCAATTTCTGACCTGACCTCCTGGATATAGATGCTGGTGCCGATCACCCAGCCCCACGGTTCAAACAAGCGGACATAACCGATCTTGGGTACGATGCGATTGGGGTCATCGTGCCATTGCCACATGTATTCGACATAGCCGCCGCCTTGCTGGCGCCCCACGCGGCTGAACTCAGCGACAAAACGCTTGCCGTTAATGTCGGCCAGATCGCTGACGTCCTTTCCTTCCAGCTCGCTCAAGTAAGGATGCATGATCAATCTGGCGTTGAGGTCATTGATCCAGAAGTAATTGCCTTTGCCGGGGCCGTACCGCATGGTGCGAAGGCGCTCCTTGAAGCGGTTCTGGGCCTCCTGCAGGGTCAACTCGCCGGATTCCACGCGCGACTGATAATTCTGCGCCAGGCTAGAAACGATATCCACCATCTCGCGGATGAATCTCTCATTGTCTTCGTACAGCAGACGCCTGAAATTGGGAAGATTGTAGAAGAACAGGGATCCGGCAAACAGGAATGCGGTCAATGCAACCGGCAGAATCACATGCAGGGCAATCCGGTGCCACGGCTTTAAGATGAATATTTTCACGCAACCGATCTCAACAACTTCTCAAAACCGCTCCGGCGCTCAGTAGTTTCCAAACGAATTGTATTCGGCATCCTCCAGCCACGTTTTGGGCCGACTGACAAACTCCAACAAACCCGCAAGCAGGCGATGATGTTTGCGCTCCTCTTCCGCGAGACGCTCGAAAAGACTCTTCTGTTCAGGCGTATCGACCTGGTCGGCCCGATCCAGATAAAAGGCAATGCTTTCGTTCTCGATTTCCATTGCATGGCGATAAAGAGACTCTTCATCTCCGGTAAGTTGCGGAACGACTGCCTGCTCGCGGAGCTGCTCGAACACATTCCTTGTGTTTTCAAGGATCTTTGTTTCGGTCATCACACACGTACTTAGACGGATCTTCTCGATCGTCTGGCGGTGTTTGGTCTCATCTTCGGCCAGCATTGTCATGATATGTTTTATGCCGGGGTTGGGGGATTTGGCGGCCAATTCTTCGTAATACCGTTGACCTTCCATTTCCATCTGAATAGCGAATTCAAATATATCCATCTTCTGCTCCTTAACTAGGCTCCGGAATCAAATATTACCTGTTTTGTATCTCGAAAGCAAGCGCAAGCGCCAATTCTGGAAAGTATTCGCATTGACGGTCTTTGGTCCAAAGAGGAGAGAGCAATATGAGCCGGCTGGCAGGAATTGCCATAAATGGCACTGAAACAATACCAAAACGAACAGAAAACGGCTATTCGGCGAAACTGAAGAATTGCAAATTGTCCATTTTTCGCCATAATAGTAGTTTTCCTGAGAGATAACCTGAGACAATGAAGTTTATGGAAACAGAACTGCTGAAGAAACTGGAACAGCAGCTTGACAGCTTCGACCCTGAAGCGCGAAAAGCCGCACTGGAGGCGATCGCGTCAGGGATCGGCGACGGGTCAATAGAGACTCAGAGCTGCACGGATTTTGTCAACCTGCATGCCCACACGTTTTTTTCCTACAACTGCTACGGCTATTCGCCTTCCAAATTCGCGTGGCTGGCCCGAAAGCAGGGTTTTTATGCCGGCGGGATCGTGGATTTCGACGTGCTTGATGGCGTCGATGAATTTCTCCGGGCGGCCGGCCTGATGAATTTACGGGCCTGCGCGAGCATCGAGACGCGGGT
This sequence comes from Planctomycetaceae bacterium, assembly GCA_021372945.1. GTDB lineage: Bacteria > Planctomycetota > Phycisphaerae > Sedimentisphaerales > Anaerohalosphaeraceae > 4572-13. Next base: position 23,503 of record JAJFTK010000019.1, read on the forward strand.
GTTTGTGCCGGAATTCGCGGATTTGGAAATCAATTCGCCTGGTGAACCGGGCATTGCCTATCACATGGGTGCGGCGATTCCTTGCGGCAAGCTGTCGCCTAAGGCGAAGAAGTTTTTGGCCAGTATTAAAAGCACCGCGCAGAGCCGTAATCGCCAGATGATCGAACGCCTGAACGGCTATCTATCGCCGGTAATGATTGATTTCGATGAGGATGTCCTGGGGCTCACGCCGGCGGGCAACGCCACCGAAAGGCATATCTGCCTGGCGTTTGCGCGCAAGGCCGCGGAGTTTTTTAAGCACGGCGCTGACGAGCTGCTGAAGTACTGGCAGATCAAACTGGGAACGGCGTTGTCGCCGCAGGATTTGCCGGAAACGCCCAAGCTCCTCAATGCCATCCGTGCCAAAACAATGAAACAAGGCGGAGTCGGTTATGTCAGGCCCGATGCCGGGGCTTTTCCGACAATGAAGCAGATGAACGATTTTGTTGTGGAGGCAGGCGGCATTCCAACCGTGGCCTGGCTAAACGGGCTTTCCGAAGGTGAAAAGAAAATCGAACAGCTCCTGGCGATCGCGATGATGTCAGGGGTGGCCGCATTGAATATCGTTCCGGATCGCAATTTTACGCCCGGCGTTGTCGATCAGCGCGTCGTCGAGCTAGAGAGGATCGTTCACCTGTGCCAGAAACTCGGGCTGCCGATCATGGTCGGAACCGAGATGAACAGTTTCGGCCAGAAATTCGTCGATTCTTTCGAGACGGATGAGTTGAAACGACTTTTGCCTGAATTTGTAAAAGGCGCCAGGATCTTCTATGCGCATACGGTTCTTCAACAGAAGGCCCAACTGGGTTATCTAAGTCAGTGGGCCAATTATCATCTTGGCGATATACGGCTCAAGAATGATTTCTATGAAATCTTTGGACAAACGCTGCGCCCCAGCGACATTGGCCGTTTGAAAGTGTCGCAGGACCAGTCGCCGCAAGACATTCTGCAGCTCCTGAAAGAACTATAAACACAGCCTGATAGATGAAAAGGGGATCATGACTACTCTGCCGAATACGCAAATTGCCGTCCAGCTCACCGGCCCGGACACATTGATGTTGAACAGCGCCAAACCTGTGCACAAACCGAACGAATGGCAGATCCTGGGCAAGGTGGAAGCCGTCGGCCTGTGTTTTTCGGATCTGAAACTGCTCAAGCAGTTCTCGGCGCATACCCGCAAGGGCCCGATCGTCAAAGGCATTGAACAGGCGGTCCTCACTGAAATCCCCAGCTATGTTCCCAACGAGCAGCCGACGGTTCCGGGGCATGAAACGGTGGTGCGCATCGTGGCGGTGGGAAAGAACGTCAAACACGCCAAAGCCGGCGATCGCTGCCTCCTCCAGACGGATTACCGCTGGCTGCCGACCAAGGGCTCCTGCGCGGCCTTTGGCTACAACTTCGAAGGCGCGCTTCAGCAATACGTGCTGATGGATGAACGCGTGGTCACGGCCCCGGACGGAAGATCGATGCTCATCCGGGCCGATGACGGTTTGTCCGCGGCGGCGATCGCGCTGGTGGAGCCATGGGCCTGCGTTGAAGACGCGTACGTGGTGAAGGAACGGGTTCAGTTGAAGCCGGGCGGAAATCTCCTGCTTGCCGCTGACCCGCAGACTGCCGCAGAGACCGGCGGGCTGCAAGAACTTTTGCAGAAAGCCAAACCGGCGAACATAACGGTCTGGGGCTCGCACATCAGCATTAAAGGGTCGGTTCATAAAGTCAATTCGATCAGCGAGCTGCCCGATGGGTCGTTTGATGATATTATTTATTGGGGAGGGGATGCCGCGACGCTGGAGGTATTGCTAAAGAAGATCGCCAATGCGGGTCTGATGATCATCGCGCAATGCGGCAAACGCTTTGGGCGCCTGATCGACACGCCGGTTGGCCGCGTCCATTACGGCGGCATCCGCATCATCGGCACATCAGGAAATGACCCGGTCGCGGCGCTGGAACGGATACCGCGATCCGGCGAACTCAGAGCCGGCGACAAGGTCAATGTCATCGGCGCAGGCGGCCCCATGGGCGTTATGCATGTGATCCGCAATCTTTGCCAGGGCGTCAAGGATGTGACCGTGTTTGCCGGCGACCTGGATGATGGCCGGTTGGCAAAACTCTCCGAGTTCGCGCAGCCCCTCTCGGAAAAAAATAAGGTCCAATACGTACCCTACAACCCGTCAAAGAAACCGCTCAGCGAACATTCCGATTATACGGTAATCATGGCACCCGTGGTTAAACTGGTCGCCCAGGCGGTGCTGGACGCGGCCCACCGCGGCATCATCAATATCTTCGCCGGCATCGCCGCGACCGTCTCGGGGCCGATCGACTTTGACGCTTACTGCGGCAAACAGCTTTACTTCATCGGCACCAGCGGCTCGACGCTGGACGACATGCTTGCCGTGCTCAAGAAAGTTCAATCGGGCAGCTTGGATACCAACATTTCAGTCGCGGCGGTCTGCGGCCTCAACGGTGCCATCGACGGCATCCGCGCGGTCGAACATCAAACGATCGCAGGCAAGATACTGGTCTACCCGGATTGCTCTTTGCCTCTGACCACGCTGGATGCATTGAAGAAGCTTAGCCCGTCGGTTGCCTCCAGGCTTTCGGCCGGCATTTGGAGCAAACAGGCTGAAGACAGCCTTTTAGCTGAATTTGGAATGCATTGAATATCAGGATTCTCACGATGGAAACCGCTTTAAATGAATTGATTCGGATCTCCACCAGGGTCGGGCAGGATAAGACGCTGGTGCTGGGCAACTACGGCAATACGTCCGTCAAGACGGACGATGGAAAATACATGTTCATCAAGGCAAGCGGGGCTCGCCTTGACAGCATGAACAGTCAGCAGGGCTGGCGGCGATTGCGGGTGGAGTCGGTCGTTCAGCTTCTTGAGAGCCGCAAACTAAGATCCGCCTCCACGGTCGAACGTTCGCACCTGATCAACGCCGGACTGATCTGCGCGTGCGACGATGCGCACGACGCCGCCGTTATGCCTTCGATCGAATCGTTCTTTCATGCGATCCTGGGCCGGGTTGTCATCCATCTGCATCCGGAGTGCATCCTCGCCGTGGCGTGCGCCCGGAATGGCCAGGCCATCATGCAGAAGATCTTTGCCGATGAGAAGCTGCCGCCCTTGTGGATTCCCTACGCCGGGCTGGGTTATACGTCCGCCATCAAGATCAAATCGCTTGTGAGCCGATATGAAAAAGAGCAGGGGCGAAAACCCGCCATCATGCTGATGGAAAACCACGGACTGATCGTCAATGCCGATAGCCCTGCTGCCGCCTTGCGTCTGGTCAGTAAGGCCGTGAACGCATGTCAGATCAAAAAACCCGCATCGGCAAAAGTGAAAAACGTTGAAACAGATGTGCAGGCAATTCGCTCGACTCTGCTGAGCATTCGGTCGGCCATTTTCCAGGGCGAGGGACGATATGCCTGCATCAAATATTATAATGATGCCGGCATAACGGCGTTTACGGGACTCAAGAATGCCCGCGAGCTGTGCGCTCCGGGCGCGGTGACCCCGGACGAGGCCTGCCAATTGGCCGGTGCGCCGATGTGGATCGAGCGCGTTGACACCGCTTCGATCAGGAGCGCCATCCAGCGGCGTATCGACAGAGGCCAGCCGGTTCCGGCCGGGTTCCTGGTGAAAGGGCAGGGGCTCTTCGCGGCCGCAGCGCCATGCAAAGCCGACGAGACCGCCGAGTTCTTCCGATGCTACATGCGCGTTCGTGCGACGACTGGGGCGATGGGCGGCCCCAAATCGATTCCGAATAAGCTGCTGGCCGCTTATTGTGAGCCCAAACAGCAGATACATCGCGCAGGCGCTGTACTTTCAAATCGCCTGGCTGTCGTAACAGGCGCCGGTTCCGGGCTGGGCCGCAGCATCGCGGTCGGGCTGGCGCGTGCAGGCGCTTATATCGCGTTAGCCGATATTGACGCCCAAGCCGCCGCCGAAACGGCCGAGTTAATCAAGAATGAAATACCCGCATCCGCCACGCTTGTGCTGCACTGCAATGTAACGGATGAAGACAGCGTTCAAGCGGGCTTCGACAAGATCATCGACAATTGGGGAGGATTGGATATCTGTGTCAACGCCGCGGGAATCGCGCCGGCTTACTCGCTCGTCGATCTGCCTGTCAATAAATGGCGCGCGGCGCTGGAGATCAATCTTACGGGTTATTTCCTGATGGCGCGTGCCGCCGCCAGGATCATGATCGCACAGAAGATGGGCGGGGCCATCATCAACATCAGTTCAAAATCCGGCCTCGATGCCAGCAAGAACAATACCCCCTACAACGCCACCAAGGCAGGCGAGCTGCACATGGCCCGCGGCTGGGCCCTCGAGCTGGGATCGCACAACATTCGCGTGAACTGCGTCTGCCCCGGCAACGTCTTCGAAGGATCCAAGATCTGGAATCCTGAGTATATCAAAGTTTGCGCCCAAAAATACGGGATTCGCCCCGAAGAGGTAATTCCCTTCTATGTCAGCAAGACCGCACTCAATCGTGAGATCAAAGGGCAGGATGTGGCTGATTCGGTTGTGTTCCTGGCTTCGGATCAGGCACGGCGCATCACGGGACAGGTCCTCGTTCCGGATGCGGGACAGGTGTTTGTCAGGTAGCCGCTTTACCGCTGCATTGAAAACGCCAGGAGGCTAAGTGCCGGCAAAGAGTTCATCGATGATCTTATCCGGCTCGGGCGCGGTTCCCTGCTTCCACGCCTTGACCGGTTTGCCGTCGAGCAATGCAATCACATACGGGCTCATGACCTGCCAATCCTGCTGATCGGTCAGCTTCCCCTTAATGCAGAGCGTGTCCTGCGGGACAGGTCCGTTATCTGAATACGGCGGTATCGCCAGCAAGGCGATCTTAAACGCCTCATTGCCCTGTTCGGCCATCTGCTTGCAGTAATCGCTATATTGCGGCACGACCTCGGCGCAGATCGGACAATCATAATGATACATCATGATTACCGTTAATCCCTCGGCGATCTTCGCGCGTACGTCCTCTTCCACCACGTACTTGAGCCACTCCCATTCGCCGGAGGCCTGGCCGCCGGAATTGCCGTTTGGAACATTCGGATCCGAGGGAGTATTTGGATCAGATGAAGCATTGAGATCGGAAGCGGCTTGTGAGCCGCCGGACGTTTCACGAACAGCGTATCCAGCGGATGTATTCATTGCGGACTGTACATTCGGATCCGGCGTACTTTCGGGGCTCGGCTCGGGCGATGTTGGTTCCGGAACAGCCTGCTGCCCAGCGGAATCGGATGAACCGGCTGCCGCCATTTGCATTGCCATATCTCGCACTACTTCTCCGCCGGAACGCTGGGACGGCATCGCGTCGGCTCTGCCGCTTGAGCCTCGCACCAGGGCAGCTACAGGCGTAGCCGTGACGTTGGGGTCGCCGGACGCGCGGGGAGCGAGCATCCCGTCGCTTATCCAATCGATCTCAATGCCCTTGCTCAGTACGGAGATCTTCTGATGATCCGGATCGAGCGGAACGATCACGATCTTCTGCGGGTCGGAGGCGTTGATGAGAAAGTTCTGTTTGCCATCCACTTGAACCGTGTACAATTCGGTCTGGCCTGCCGGCTCGATCTTCAGCCGGCCGATCGTTAAGTCGTCAGTCTTTTCCTGCGGCTGTTCGCTGCCCTGCTCAATCTGCGCAGGAGCCTCCGGCGTTTGCTCCTGCGGTTTGGCCTTAGGCCCCTGCTGCTTGCGGAGATACTCTTGAAGCGCCTTCTTGGCGGATTCATCCGGCTGCACCTGCTGCGGTTTGAGGCAATTCGGCCGGAAGCTGACTAAAACTGGTGTCGAAAGAACCATGAGTCCAATGGTAGGCGCCGCCACCGCAAGCAGATAAAAGACATGGGGCCATGGCGGCGGCAGCAGTTTCAGACCTTTCGGGCGGAAGATCGCCAACAGCAAAAAAAATGGAATATCAACGGCCAGCAGTGTGATCCACGGGTTGACATGGATCTGGCCGAAGCAGCCGCAGGATTCGGCGCCGGTGATCACTTTGAAGACGGTCACGAAAACAAAACCGAGGTAGGCCAGCGTCCCGGCGATCCAGGCGGCCTTGCGGAACAAGCCGCTGACCATCCAGACGCCCAGGGCAAACTCCAGCGGGATCTGGATGAGCAGAAACTCGTAGGATTCCCAAAAACCGTACTTATTATCGGGCCATGAGGGAACGCAGATCGTCAGCATCTCCTGAAATTTCAGTATTGAGGCGGCCATCAGAAGCAATCCGGCGATGGTCATTACAACCACGTTGATTTTGCGCATTTATAACCTCTTTTTACCTGAATCCTAGCCCGTTTTCAGCCTGATTATACCAATAGACGCCTTAAACCGCCAGTTTCATTCAGCATTTCAGACAATCGACGGATTTTCAATTTAGGCGCTCGAATTCTAGCAAGAAAACCATACAATAGCTAAATCACTTGCGAGAAACCGAGAATGGTATGGAGTTGGGAATGTTAGAAGCTATTTTCCAAAACATCATAGACTCAATAATTAGAGTTCAGAACTCACATAAAGGTTCATCCGATGAAAAGGCTATGCTTTCGTGTGATTGGGAATTCATTTTCAGGGATTTTCAAGGCTGGCTAGTTCTGCATTGTTCGACAGTAAAACAATTGGGTGGATACTGGATTTATCCGATGCTCCACCCTGAAACTGATGTTGATTCTTTGAAAAAACAGTTGCCAAATTTCAGTTTTTGGCCTCCCGCGACAGCATACAGCCATGTTATGAATAATGAAGACCATTGGATCGAACCCTATTGGGGAACATGCGGGAATTTTACGGATTCCGAGATACCGTTGTTTTTTGGATATCCGAAAGGAAAAGAAAGTTATTACGAGTTCAACCAACTGATTACCCATGTGCTCGATTTGCACAAATCTGCAAACAATAATTCCTATTGCAGGATCGATGACCAAGGTGATGAAATTGAAAAGATAAAGGTCATTAACCATAGTGAGGTTAATCTGATATTAATCAGAAGGAAAACCTTAGATAAATTGCTTTATCTTGGCAAATGGGTTTTGGTTCGATACTGTAATTTTAGCCCGTATAAAATAGAGCATCCTGCATTCAAGAATTGTTTGCATTCACAATTTGAATCAGAGAGCTATGACGCTAAATACGAAATCAGAAAGTGTGATGACGAATACATAGAATTTCGGGGCGGCCAGATTGAAAGACCGTATACCCCCAGAGAAGATCTACTGTCTTGGGGAGTTGATGACGAGGAAGCTATAGAGAAAGAATACGCTGAATTTATTGTTTGGGATTGGAAAAACAAGACTGTGCTCAAAAGATACTCCATCAATCCTGCAAATTTTGCGGACTACTTCACCCAAAGCGATCTTCCTTTTGAAATAAGTCCGATTTTCTTTAAAGCTGAAGTTTTAGACAAATACAAGAATAATCCTGACAAATACGTTCTATCTGAACGTGATATTTCCTGCAGAGGTGGTTGGCATCTGCAAACTTATGATATTAATGAGCATAATCAAGTCCATACTTATGCTGTGTATCTTGCACGCCTTCCTTATAAAGAACAACTCCATTGGTTACAATACAACGAAGAGCCTAAAGGGGGAATTTCCAAAAGGGCTTTTCAGACTGATTTTGAAGCTAAATGGCCGAATGAGAAATCCAAATTTGAACAACTCAAAGAATCACTTGAAGCACTTGCGACCTTAAGAGTCGGCAAAGAAAAACATGTCGTCTGGTCTCCTAAGGCTGGAAGTTGGGCGGCAGCCAGTAAGGGGCTTCATTATGTAAATTCGGAAAATCCGAATCAATGGCATGATTTTATAATAGCATTAAACAACACAGTAAATGAAGGCTTTCAAATCAAACCGCTAAAAATAATTGCGTCATCTTTCGGAAATACCAATGAAGAACTTGGGACTATTGGATTAATCAAGTTCATTTTAGCAGCTTCAGGCAATGAAGATAAAATTCCAACTACACATGGTGTTTTATGGGATCTACAAAAAAGAAGATCAGAAGGAAAAGCTCATGGTTCTTGGAATACTCCGAAAGGGTCTTTAATAAACGATTCCAATGAAAGATTGCTTGATGTCATTAATGCAGTAGAACGGCTAACAGAGGTATTTAGTTCGATAAGAATGCAAACATAAAAAATGAAATCAAGAACTCCTAAGAGAGACTGCGGCACGTTATTTGGAACGGAAGCAGACGAATCACGGAACGTGAGCGGGCGGGTGGTGCGCGTGGCGATGGATACGGGGGCGGATACGCTGTTTGATTATGTTCTGCCGGAGTATCTGGGCCAGGTTTTGCCGGGGCAGCGGGTGCAGGTGCCGTTCGGCAAGACGAACAAGCTGCATGATGCCTTCGTTGTGAGAATCATCGAGGATGCGGACGAGGCTGCGCAATGCCGTAAATTCAAGCTGAAGAGCATCAAAGCTGTTATCGACCAACAGCCGCTGCTCAATGAGCAGTTGATGCAACTTGCGCAATGGATCAGCCAGTATTATGTCTGCCCGCTCGGCCAGGTCCTTTCGGCGATGGTTCCCGCTGCGGTCAAACAGGACAGCGGCATGAAGAAGCAGGCGATGGTCTACCTCAATCGTGGCACGGGCGTTTCGCCCGTACAATTACATGGCCGGGACGGCCATGCCACCGGGGTCTCCAGTGCAAAACAAAAGGCGATCGTTGAGATCTTGCAGAAGGCGAACGCCACTGACATCGATTCGGCGATGGACAAGAAGAAACTGCTGGAACTGGCCGACTGCACGGAGGCGCCGCTCAAGCAGCTTCATCGCAAGCAATTGGTCAACATCGCACAGAAAGAGATTCTCCGCGCCCTGCCGGTTATTCCGCAGGGGTTAAGCATGGAATCGAAGATGTTCGAACTGAATGGCGATCAGAAGAACGCATTGTCTTTTGTCTCGGAGCAGGTCACAAGCGGAGGTTTCGGCGTTTCGCTACTGTACGGCGTGACCGACAGCGGCAAGACAGAGGTTTATATCCGCGCAATTCAAGCCTGTATTGACGCGGGCAGACAGGCTATCATCCTGCTGCCGGAAATCGCGCTGACGGCGCAGACGGTGCAGCGGTTCAGCAGCCGGTTTGAAGACCTGACGGTCCTTCATTCAAGACTCTCCGGTCCGCAGCGAAACGCTCAGTGGCAGAAAATCCGAAGCGGTCGGTCCAATGTCGTGATCGGCGCCAGGTCGGCCGTGTTTGCGCCGCTGGACCGCATCGGGCTGATCATTGTCGATGAAGAGCACGAGCCCAGCTATAAGCAGGATACGGTCCCGCGCTATCACGGCCGGGATGTCGCGATCAAGCGGGCACAGCTTGCCAGTGCGCACTGCCTGCTTGGGTCGGCAACGCCTTCGCTTGAGAGTTTCCATAACTGCCAGAGCAAGAAGCACTACACGCTTTTGGAACTGCCCAAGAGAGTGATGAATCTGCCGATGCCGCAAATGAAACTGGTGGATCTCAAGACCGCGTTCGCCAAGGACGAGCAGCGAGGGATGCAATTGATCAGCCCGGCGCTGGCCGAGCAGCTTCGCCAAGTGCTGGCCAGGCAGGAGCAGGCAATTCTGCTCTTGAACAGGCGAGGGTACAGCAACTTTATTTACTGCCCTTCCTGCCGACACAGTCTCACGTGCCGCAATTGCGACGCCACACTGACTTTCCACAAGAGACCATCGCCGCAGCGGCACGCAGAGAATATTTTTGGCCGACATAAATCCGGCGGTTACGCGATCTGCCACTATTGTTTGTCGAAGACCCTGGTCCCGGAGCGGTGTCCGTTGTGCGGCAGCGGAATGATCATGATCGGGTTGGGCTCTCAGCGTCTCGAAGAGGAACTGGTTGCCAGATTCCCCGAGGCCAGAATCCGCCGGATCGATAGTGATTCGATGGAAGGCGAGGATTATTATGCGCTGCTCAACGATTTTACCTCGCGAAAGGTCGACATTCTCGCGGGCACGCAGATATTGGCCAAGGGCCTGCATTTTCCAAACGTCACGCTTGTAGGGATTATCAACGCCGACACCGCGCTGGTTTTGTCCGATTTTCGTGCCAATGAGCGAACATTTCAAATCATCAACCAGGTCGCCGGACGTGCCGGACGAAGCGAAAAGAGCGGCGTTGTCCTCGTCCAATCGTTTTTCGCCGGTCAGTCGGCCATAGAATATGCCCTAAAAAACGACTATAAGGCCTTTGCGGAACACGAGTTAAAACATCGCCAAAGCTGCGGATTGCCTCCTTTTGGCCGGATAGCGGTGATTTCCATGCGTGATATCAAATTCGACAGACTTTCAACTGCCGTGAATCTGCTCAAAGCGCGGGTCGAGGGTGTGATCGCATCGGAACAACTGAAGATTGTGACCAAAGGACCTCTTGAACCTGCTGTAAATCGGATTCAGCAGCAGCACAGACTGAATCTGATCCTGCAATCGTCCGCAGGTTCGCCGCTTCAGTGTGTTTTTGAAAAACTGAAGGCCTTGCCGCCTCTGCGTCCGGCGGTACAAACCGTGGTTGATATGGATCCGGTCGGCGTTTTATAACTTGCATTCGCTGAGCAAATAAGGTATATTTTTGGGTTTTCCGGAGAGTAGCTCAGCTTGGCTAGAGCGCTGCGTTCGGGACGCAGAGGTCGCAGGTTCAAATCCTGTCTCTCCGAATATGGATTCTCACGAAGTTGTCAAACCGGACAACATGCCAGAAACGCAAGTAAAAGCCACAAAAGAAGAACCTGATCTCTACAGGCTCTCTATCAAAAGTGGTTATTGGGTCATTGCCACGCAGGCATCCTCTCAGATGCTTGGATTCATCAAGACATTTCTTACCGCCTGGTTATTTCTGCTGGAGGATCTCGGGATCGTCGGGGCAGCTTTGTTGTTGCTCGATGTCTTGAATACCTTCACGCAAACAGGGTTTGAAACTGCCCTGATACAGAAAAAGGGTGAGATTCGAGACTACCTGGACACCGCCTGGACTGCCGGAGTTCTCAAGGGAATTGGGCTCTTTGTGATCATGTATGTTTCTGCGCCATGGATCGCTCAATTGCGCGTTCCCGCGGATAAGGTTACGCTGGCCATCGCCGTATTTCGAACGATGGCCGTTTGTTTTCTGCTGCAGGGATTTCGGAACATCGGCGCGATCTACTTCAACAAAGATTTTCAGTTCCACAAGATATTCATTCTGTCGGTTGGATCCACGCTGGCCGAAGTCATCGTGTTGGTTATCCTGGCTCTGACGCTTAGAACGATTTGGTCTGTCGTTATCGCCAGAGTCGTCTGTGTAACTCTTAGCACCGCCGGCTCCTATCTGCTTTCAGAGGTGCGTCCGCGGCTGCATTTCGCCGTCTCCAAGGCGCGAGAATTATGGAAATATGGCCGGTGGATCTTCGGCCAGAATGTCCTTGGATATCTGCTGGAGACGGGAGATGATTTCTTTGTGTGGTTCTATCTGGGCGTTTCACCATTGGCGGTCTATCAATACGCCTATCGTTTCGCCAATGCGCCTTTTATGTGGATCAACAGTCTTTACCTCCAGGTGCTCTTTCCTGCTTATTCCAAGGTGCAGGATGATATGGCTCGATTGCGGGCGGCCTATTTTAAGGTGGTGCGAATTTCTGCAGCGATTGCAGTGCCGCTTTCGCTTCTGGTATTCAGTCTCGGTCCTGATTTTGTGCGCCTATTCCTGCCGGAACGTCTGCACCCTATGATCCCTGTTCTTCAGATCCTGGCATTCAAAGGGCTACTCAAATCACTCGGCTCGACGCGCGTTCCCTTCTTCCAGGCTGTTGGCAAACCTCAAATCCTGTTATTTTTAATGTGGCTCCGAGTGAGCATCCTCTGTGCGACGATCTATTTTTTAACACGAACGTGGGGAATTGTCGGTACCGCGGTTTCGGTGACGCTTGTTAATGTCCTGGCTGATCCGATAGCTCTTTTTATTATGTCTAATAGATATAAGATCGGCATTCTCGATACGATCAAACAATCCCTGTTGCCATTTGCCGCCGGCGTACTGATGGTTGCGTCCCTGCTCGGGGCAAAGTATTTGCTGGGGCGGGATTTCGGATATGTTACTTTTTTTGCATTATCGACGGCCGGTGCTGTGATCTACCTGATCGGGTTGATCGGATTGGACCGATTGAAAAGCTGCGGCTACTCTGAATTATTGCTGGAACAGTTCGATCTTTTAAAGGGGGTGGTGTTGAAAGCCAAACGAGCCGGAGTGAGTTGAAGCTGAGATATTCTCTTGCAGGATAAAGGACACATTTCGTTATCCCAGGTGATTATGGAGATCCGTCGCGGCGGCTTGCCGGCATGCTATTCGGATGAGAATATCACGCGCTACGAGTACGGACAACATTTCTCAAATTCCCGGGTCGATGGTTTTATTGACTATCTGCATGAGTATCAAGTATTCCGCTTTGATCTGAGAATTCGCACAAACGACGATCCGATTGTCCTTTCGGTGGAGAAGGCTTGCGACGTGTGCCAGGAGGAGCATCTTTTATTTTTGGAGAATAAGAAAATCCTTCTGTGGCTGCCGCCCGTATTCAAATCGGTTCTCAACGATAACGGGCGTATTAAACATATTCAGGAGCGACCGTATTCCGCATATATGCGTGAGGATGTGTGCTTTCTATCGATCCCGTTGGACTCTGCGGGTGCACTGACCATCTCCTTCTGCATGTTTTTTGCGAATGCAGAGGATTACTATAGACAGATCGCCGATGCCGCAGCGATAGAAAAACGACAGGTCACCCGGGCGCGATGGTTCTATTATTCCGGCTGCCGGGATTTCTGGAAATACCTGCTAAACGGCCGATTTTATAATCCTCGGCCCGATTTTCCATTTGAATCGCAACTGCTGGCCAATATACTTTACTTCTATTTTCATTATCTAAATAGTCAGACTAAAAAGAGTCTTTATGCATACCTTCGTGATTACACGGCCTATTTGACACTTTTGAGCCTGCCGGCGGACGGCCGCTGGCGCCATGGCATTTGGCAGGCGGATGACAGTCATTATATTCATTGGACCGCAGGCGCAAATGTCTTGATGGATTTTTACCGTCTGTCCGGGCGTAAGATCTTTTTGGAAAAGAGCAGACAGATATTGGATCTTTCGATCCAGCATGCCGATTCGTGCGTCGATCACACGCGATGGTTTCTTCATGACAGTCTTGAAATGCCCGAACGTTGCGGCACTGTGCCTTACGACAAGACGATTCAGTCGCGACTGCTTGGAAAAGCCCTTACCAATACGCTGGCGCTGAATACGCATATTGCAACGCTGCTGTCGCTGAAGCAGTTGCATAATTTGACCGGCGACAGCCAATACAAAACAGCCTATCTGCAGGGACTTGAAATGGTGGAGCGACTGCTGCAACAGCAGCCGGCAAATCCGCTCTACTCTATCGTTTACGGCTTTAGGGATCTACTGACAAGGCTCTGTGTCGGTCGCAAAAAGATTCGATGCAAGACCATTATCTATCACTATGATGAAATTCTGAAAAGATATATCCTGCCCGCACTCAAACGCAAATACCCAAGACTGGTAATGCCGAATGGATTTATCGAACGAGATCTGACCTTTAGCTTCTATAACCAGTTTTATCACCTGCTGAATATGGAGCAGCTGCTGATGCTCTATAAAGTCGAGCCGTCAGAGTGGCTCAGGCGGATCCTTGTAAAGGCTGTTCAATATACCGTACGGTCAAAAATGGCTTTATACCTTGCGCAGTCTGATGAACTGGCCCTGACGTTCCTGGGTGTCCTGCTGCAATACGGAACAAGTATTGATGACGGCTTTTTAAAAATGCTTGAACACTATACACTTGATTTCGTGAACAAGGGATATTCTCTGCCCTCTAAGATCCTGGCCTCCCCTCTGATTTCTGATATAAATGCTGTTGGAACATCCAATGGCAGCATTTTAACTCTGGTCGGTGATAAGCCCGCACTCAGCACCGTTGGGATTGTATTGAATTGTTCTTCGGGAACCGAGGCTTTTAAGTTAGAATCAAGCAATGCTGATTTGTATTGTCTTGAGGATTGGAAAGGAAATCGCTTTTCTACCGACAACGCGATCAGTATTCCAGGACTGACAAGTTTTAGAATACGTCTGAAAAATGAGTTGAAGCAATGACTGTCGTAAATGAACAATGGGATTACCTGATTCTCCTGGATGCGTGTCGCTACGATTACTTCGAAGCAGCCTGGAGAGACTATTTTTCACAGGGCCGACTGGAATGCCGTACCTCGGTGGGTACTTGCACGAACGAATGGCGGGATAAGACGTTTCCGGGTTTCTACGAGGACATCGTTTATATCACCGCCAATCCGCAGATCTGCGCCGGCTCGCCCGTATTCGGTTATACCGCGGGGGATCACTTTGGCTTTATCCATGAAATCTGGCGCCAAGATTGGGACGAAACCCATGGCACCGTTCTTCCGGAGGTGGTCAGCCGCAGAGCGCTGGAGATCATTCCACAGTATTCCGAAAAAAGATTTATCATTCATTATTTGCAGCCGCATGCTCCTTACATCAAGGCGCCTTATGGAGCGAATTTAAGATCGCTGAAGGAATTCACGGACTTTCTCGAGAATCCGATGAACCAAACCGCCGGACGGCGTTTTCGGCAGACGTTACTGCGCCGGCTGCTTCCCTACTGTCGAAACAAGCGCCTTTTCACCAATCACCCGGAATGGGTTCTTCGCAAATGGCTTGGCATCCCTCCAAAGGGTCCGATGGAGATTGCATGGCGGCAGCTCGGAGTTGATGGCCTGCGGCAAGCTTACAACGAAAACCTCAGGTTGGCGCTGGAACAGGTGCGAACACTCGTCGGTCAGTTGACCGGGACCATCGTGATTACCTCCGATCATGGCGAGCTTCTGGGAGAGGATGGGCAATTCGCACATCCGCAAGGATCGGATCATCCAGCGATTACCCAGGTTCCATGGCTGGTCATCGAGAAAGCGAAAAGTGCGCCTGCCGCTGAGCCGACCTCGCCGGCCCAGAACGTCAGGACCGAATCAGCGAATGACGAGGAAATCATTAAACGGCTTCGTGCGCTTGGTTATCACGACTGACCGCTTGCAGGGAAGATAATCGTATGTGCGGTATCACAGGATATTTCAGCAAAGACAGGGCGTGGACGGATCTATCGGCGCTCTATAAAGCGACCAGTCTGCTTTCGCATCGAGGCCCTGACGATGAAGGCTACGCGGCCTTCAATGTCCAGACCCGAACGAGCATCTCATACTGCGGTCCTGACTCTCCGGCGAGCCTGAAGGCCGGTATGCCGAATATCGTCGAAACGAGGGCGTTCGAGCACCATCTGGCGTTCGGTTTTCGACGATTCTCGGTGGTCGATCTGTCAGAAAAAGGACATCAGCCGTTCTGGAGCGCCGATCGAAACGTCTGCCTTCTGTTTAATGGCGAGATTTACAACCATGTCGAGATCCGCCGTGAATTGGAGAAGCTCGGCCGCAGCTTCGGGACAACCTGCGATACAGAGGTCCTGTTGGTGGGTTATCAGCAATGGGGCATGGAGATCCTCAAACGCTGCAATGGACCGATCGCCATGGTGCTGTATGATAAGTTGAAGAATAGACTGTTTATGGCCCGCGACCGCGTCGGCAAGGCGCCGCTCTATTTTACCGTCCGCGGCGGGATCCTGTATTGGGGATCGGAGATCAAATCCATCTTTTCAATGGCCGGCCAATCCGCTTTTTCGATCAATGAGCAGGCGGTTTATGATTATCTGAATTACGGCTGGCGAGACCTTGGCAATACAACCTTCTGGAACGAAGTCCAGACGCTGCCGGCAGCCTCGTGGACGCAAATCGATCTTTCATCAACGCCTTCGCTTAATGGTATTCAGAGCAATCTTCAACGTTACTGGGCGTTTCCGCAGGAGCGACTTGAAACACGCGATATTCCATTCTCCGAGGCGGCTGAGCAATTCAGGGACCTGTTTGTTGATGCGGTACGGATTCGCGCTCGAGCTGACGCCAAAGTCGTTTTTTCTCTAAGCGGCGGCTTGGATTCCAGCTCGATCGTCGCCGCTGCGGCCAATATCGTGCCGGGCCGCTTTCAAACTTATTCGATCAAATTTCCCGGTCAGCCGTATGATGAAGAAATCTTCGCACGCACCGTTTATGAACGCTATCCGGATAAAATAGATTACCAGATATACACTCCGCAAAGCAGCGATTTTTGGCGCGTTGCAGATGATTTTGTCTGGCTGGCGGAAGAGCCGTTCCACTGGCCCGACATTGAACAGTTTCAGGCTTACCTGCGGCAAGCCCGTGCCGACGGATGCAAGGTGGTCCTGGTCGGCGGCGGCGGAGACGAGCTTCTGGCCGGCTACGACGATTATTTTTTCCCATTTTTACTGCACTTGAGGCAAAAAAATGCCCTTTTGCCGCTGGCAACCAGCCTATTCTCAAAACGCCGATTATGGCCGAGATACTGCATCCGCAAACGGTTTAAGATCCTCAACGCGTTCATCCATGGCGACCAAGATTTCCTGCGCCCCTATTTTGCCGCCTCCTTTTTAAATCGCAGCGGGAAGGAGGCTGCAAACCCTTACCTCCATAAGGAGATCCTCGCAAACGCGGCCCAGCGCGATGCGCGGTCGCCGTTGCCCGATTTCAGTACCCTGGCGACCGATTACATGGGCGACCACCTGATGAATTATTGGATGAGAAACACAGAAAAAGCACATTTCGGCGTGCCGATCGAATCACGGCGTCCTTACCTGGACTATCGATTGATCGATTTTGTTTTCACACTGCCGCCGGAATACATTATTCATCAGGGCTGGACGAAGTATATTCTTCGCAAATCGATGAACCAATGGCTGCCGAAAAAAGTAGCCTGGCGACGAGTAAAGCAAGGCATGCCTTTCAATACGGAAGCGTGGTTCTCGCACGCCAAACCCGTGATCGAGTCTCATTTGAAGACGGTGCAGGACAACCCATTCTTAAATGTCAAACAAATCGTGCAGGATTATGATCAGCTTTTCCGGAAAGACCCCTATTTCCTCTGGAGAGCGGTCAGCCTGGGATTGTGGTGGAAACGGGTAGTTCTGCAAAGGCCGCTTGCGTAACGGCTCAAAGGTAACCCAGATCGGCCAATCGCTTTTCGACTTCTGTTTGATCGGTTTCCGAGTAGGTTGTTGCTTGTCTTTGCGGCAAGATCCCTTTTGCATAGTGGATGTCCGGCGGATTTCTAAAAAGGTCGCCGCGTACCTTTCCATCGATATGATCGGGAATAGCCACACCCATATACGCCAGCAAGGTCGGCGACATATCGATAATGTCCGCTTCGAGCCGATCCGCCGGGATCACCGATTCGCCATGCATCAGAAACATCCCATCTTGCTCGTGCGTGCCCGATTGCTTTCCATTGACGATGCCGGATTTAACTACGGCAGGGTCCTCGGGACTGATGCGGGCTTCGACACCAGGCAGGAATCGGATAATATAATCGGGCGCTGAGGCATCTGAAACAACGCCCGCGCAAAACTCGGCTATCGGCTGGATCTGAGCGATCAATGGTTCAAGGGAGTTTGGCCCGTAAGCGTTCATTAATTGACTGATCAGAAGAGCGGCTCGCTCGCCCTGCTTTTTATCCAAAACGTAAAGCAGCCCGGCCATGCCGCCGAGACAAAACGCGAACGAGTGCTCCATGTCGATGGTTTCGCGGATGTGCCGAACAACGGTTTCGCTGTAGAGTGCGGATTTCTTCTCGCGGCCGGACGAGGCAGCCCGCAGACGACTTGCCGTGAGACCGTAAAGACGAGCCAACCATTTTGCGGGTGGAAACGCGGCCTTGATTTTTTCCTTGAGTAAAACAGAGGCCGGCCCTTGGTCAAGATTCAACGACAAAAACCCGTTCTGCCGCAGCCAACTGTTGATCCCAATTTCGGCGCGTTTGGCGCAAAAGCCATGATCTGAAACCAGCACGGTCAAGACCGAAGGCCCCGCGGCATTGGTCAACGCAGCGATCACCGCGTCTATGCGCGCGTAAAACGTTGCGGCCTGGTTATGCGCTTCATCGGAGAATCCGGCGGCTTCAGGATCGAGGGCCCACCAGTAACGATGCTGAAAAACGTCTGTGCTTTGTATCTGCACACAAAAAAGATCCCAATCCGTCTGCCGCATGATCTCCAGCGCCAGACGGCAACGGGCCTCCTCCGTATCGGCGGCCTGTTTGGCGCCGGCCAAAAGAGTCGCCTGATGTTCGTTGTTGACAATCAGGTAATCGGGATTTTTTCGAATATACTTCTCGAACAACTCCGGCGGATGAACCGTCTGTGCCGACAACTGCGGGCAGGTCAAACCCGGAATGATGATCCCATTGACATCAGGCGGCGGACTGGTCAGCGGCATGTTGATGCTGACAATCCGCTTGCCTGCGGCGCTCAAAAGTTCCCAAATCGTCGGAACCGCGATCTCGGACGAGCTATTCAGCTTGATTTGACGCGAATCGGAATTGTAGCGGTGAAAGGCTAAGATCCCGGTCTTCGAGGGCAGGCAACCGGTCTGAAAACTAGACCAGGCGGGACTTGTTTCAAAGGGAACCACACTGTTGAGCGTGCCAGAGCCGCCCTCCTTGCGCAATCGACCCAGCGTCGGCATATGCCCACGATCAATGAGTTTTTTTGCGAATCTCCAGCTAAAACCGTCCGCACCGATGATCAATATGCGATTTCTCATCTTTCCTTGCTCGAACAAATTATTGAGATTGACTCATGCCTCTAACTGCCATTATATTGCAAATTCGAATAAAATACATTATGTAGAGCCAATATGAAAATTTATTTTATTTTAGGTGAGTTTCCCTCCCTTTCCGAAAGCTTCGTTGTCCAGCAGATCACAGGATTGATCGACCTTGGCCAGGATGTTTCTATAATTGCGTTTTCGAAACCGGGACAAGCACAGACCCAAAAAGAAGTCATCCAATACGGCCTTCTTAAGAAAACAAGTTACGCAATACTTCCGAAGAGCAAATGGTCGCTTCGTTTGAGCGGCATGTATTGGCTATTGAGTTCTTTTCTGCATTCTCCGGTCAGGGCTATATCGCTGATAAGGTTATTTCAGAAAGCCGGACAATTCTCCTATACCGCGATTTATTTGCTGCGATGGTGCCTGAAAAAGAAGCCTGAAATCCTGCATGCGCATTTCGGGCCGAACGCGATCCCGCTGATGTGGCTCAAGAAAAGCGGTTTACGAACGCCGCTTGTCACTTCGTTTCATGGCTACGACGTCACTGTTTACGTTCAGGAA
The DNA here is from genome assembly GCA_021372945.1 of Planctomycetaceae bacterium. Classification (GTDB taxonomy): domain Bacteria; phylum Planctomycetota; class Phycisphaerae; order Sedimentisphaerales; family Anaerohalosphaeraceae; genus 4572-13. The sequence continues at coordinate 42,856 of JAJFTK010000019.1, forward strand.
CATGGCCGCGATGTTTACCGCGAGGTCTTTGAATGGACCGATCTAGTGACCTATAATAGTGAGGCGACCCGAAATAAATTGCTGGGATTGGGCTGCGCGGCGAAGAAGATGGCTAAATTGCCAATGGCGATCAGAGTCGAGAACATTCCTTTTAAATCGAGATATTATACTCCGCCGGCAAAGGTTCGCCTCCTGAGCGTTGGAAGATTGGTTGAAATGAAGGGACGACAGTACGCCATAGAAGCTATTGCAAAGCTCAATTCCAAGTACGCTATTCAATACGATATTGTCGGTGATGGCCCGCTCCATGGCGACCTGCAAACCCTGATCTCTCGATTGGGGCTGGAAGAAACGGTAACGCTTTGGGGATGGGTCAGCACGGACCAGCTAGCCGAATTTTACGAAAATGCGCATTTGTTCATCCATCCCAGTATAACATCATCCGATGGAAACCAGGAGGGGCAAGGCGTCGTGCTGCTGGAGGCTCAGGCACACGGGCTGCCCGTAATCGCAACGCAGCACAGCGCTTTTCCCGAAAGCCTCAGGGACAACGTAACTGGATTCCTCGTTCCGGAAAGGGACGCTGCGGCCTTGGCCGAAAAGATCGAGTATCTGATTTTGAACAGTCACCTCTGGCCGGAAATTGGCAAGCAGGGACGCCGCTTCGCCAAAGAGCATTTTGACGCAAAGACCCTAAACCGAGAACTGTTGGCCCTTTATGAGTCGATTACCAAGAGACAGTAGTTGAATCAGGTGCAGGCTCAGCATCGAACAATTCTTGTGAAATGCGATTGAGGGTATAAAAAAGAGGCCCCTTTACTGCAAAGGGGCCTCTTATCCTTGCTGATTACAAAATGATCTTACTGCGTGAAGCCGGGCTTGCCGTCGTTGACCAAGTAGCTGTCATCACTGGTAACCGGCTGGTAAGTAGTATTAGTACCCAGGTTAAAACCCGGAGCGGTAAGCTGATTGGCCGCGCCGCAGCGAATCGCGTCTTCGGCCGCGTTGCCATAGACACGAGGCGTATAGATGTTGTCATTCTTAACGCCAACATCACTTGTAGTCTCATAAGCGGTATGGCCATCGGCAAACATGACATTCTGCCCTTCACGTCCATGTGTGAAAGCATTGGCCCACTTAACGGACTTGTCGGACTTGTTAACCGTCGAGTTCGTGACGAAATAGAGCCCCATACGCCCAATGCCATCCTGCCAATTCACGTCGTTCAGATTGGTCGCACCGGCATATTGTATCTTCTTATCAAAATAAGGACTTCTGTCGGCCATTAAGGCAAACGCGGCCGAATGGGTGCCATCAGCCACATAACGGCTCTTGTTCCCCGTCGGTCCATAGGGCTGATGATACGCATAGCTGACGTGATCCTCAGGATAGCCCGAGCCTAGGCATAGCTGCTCATTACCGAAGTCCCACAATTGAACAATATCCAGCGGGTTGGGCGTAGCGCTGTTTTTGCCGTCATAGGGAGTCTGATCACTGGATGGACAGACAAAGGATTTGGGGCTGACATCCGCTTCACGGACCAGCAGGTACAGGCTGGCGCCTACGGTAATAGGGCCGCCGGTCGCCCAGACCTTGGCGAGGTTCTGAAATCCAGGCGTCACTCTTTCCCAGGGATGGTCAACACCGCCGCCCTGGACTGCGTACTCGTCGTCGTAATCATTGGCATAGACGACCTGTGCGTTGCCGAGGCCCTTCAGGTTGGTACCACAGACAACGCGCTGGGCGATCTTTTTGACCTTGCTCAAGGCAGGCATCAAGATCGACAGCAACATGGCTATGATCGCAATAACGACCAATAGCTCAATTAGTGTAAAACCTCTCTTTTTCATCTAAATTCCCCTTTCTGGCAAGATTTACATAACCTCCGGCAGAGCCGAGACAAATAAGTGCTGTTTTCGCCCCAACGCAGGGCCTTTTCACTATAAATCTTGCCGGACAAAAGTTTTTTGACCGGAGGCGATCAACTTTAGCCTATGGCGATGCAACGACACTGTTTGAAAAAGAAAGGTGAAAAACCGGCAGGACTCACAGAAAAAACATTCTTGAATATAATAATGGCTGCAAATATTAATTTTTACTGCTCGTGAATCCTATCCGTCTTCTCATCCCATTTTCACTCTGCAATTTATCAAAGTTCAGTCTAAGTGTCAAGGCTAAAATTAACGCTGACAAAATAAAATTTGCGTATGACTTAAGGCACAATGGACAAAAGTATCCCATAATCTCCTTGACACTCAACCCTGATATGATTTATAATTTCAGCACGTGAGTTTGCGCTATTTCTATTTAACCTATGACACTGAATAAACTTATGACGATGCTTAAATAAGATCGCATGTAGTGGATGTTATAAGTATAGATTCTGTGCCAATAGAGACAGTCGCCCTTTAAGACATCATGATCAATAAATTCGAGAGCAAAAACTTGAGAACAAAAGGGCTTTTGTTGGCTTCTTTTGTATTCCTGCTTGCAATAAGCTGGTTGATTTATGATTTTTGGGGGCACAAAGTGATCCAGGCCGCATACGACGGCAAAAGCCTCACAATTCTCAATAACCTTATAAAGTACCAAGACACCAAGCCTGTTGAGCATTATTTTTCCGTAGGCGACAATCTGTTTAGAAAAATTGCAATCGCTAGTCCTCTTTGTTTGCTGCTTATCTTTCTATTGGAGGAAGGCATAATATGGGTGAGTAGGAGGCAACCGATTGACTTCTCTGTTTCTCATGTCCGGCTTATTTTCTATGCAGCTTTATTTCTCAGACTTTTTTGTATTCTTTTTGCATTCAAATTGTTTCTCGTGGGCGATGAAGAATACTATTGGTCACTGACGAAAAACCTTTTCGCGGGTCATTTCGAACTGACCATTGTACGGCCGCCGCTCTGGGGTTACGTGCTTGGCATTCCGAATTTGATTAGCAGCAATCCGCTTGCTTCCCGGATTTTCAATTCTTTGCTGGGCTCAATCGCTCCGGTTCTGGTTTACTTCCTGGGGACATTATGTTTTAGTAAAAAGACAGGGCTTGTTGCAGGACTTTTATTCGCCTTTTACCCCGAGCACATCGGCTTTTCCCATTATTTATGGTCAGAGGTCTTGTTCGGGATATTTGCGTTATTGAGCTTTATCTTCTTTTTCTATTGGCTCAAATATCGCAGCAAGAAAGCTTTTTATTTCTGTTTTGCCGTTTTGTCTCTAAGTCTTTTAACAAAGGAGTTTACGGTTATCTTCTTCGCTGCGTTTATTTTGATCCTATTCCTTAAACGAGAAAGCGTTAAGTCATTTTTATACCAAACCTTGGCAAGTTCAGCTGTCTTTCTCTTGCCGGTTGCGCTCTACTCCCTTGCAGCTTCCTTGAGCACAAACCAGATCGTGCTCTTGAACTTGTCCCCGGTCTCGAATTTTCGTTATGCTGCCGGTTTGGATTCTAAGTTTCAGTGCCCGCAAGGCCAGGAACGGCAGGCGTTTGCGGCCGAGTTCTGGGATTATTTCATGAGCCTCAGCCTGCGAGAAAGAATTCGTTTCACAAAATCCCAGTTCTACAATCTCTGGACGCCAAATTCATTTCCTATTACTCGTCTGGCTACCAAGCCCATTCCCGATGCATGGAGCTGGAGCTATGGTTTTACTAATCCGCATTTAAATGTAATAATAGCCTTCATTGCAGGTTATTACATTATTATCGTTTTATTAGGGCTCGCGGGTTTTTGCCTGTCTGATTTCGAGCTTTTTTCCCTTTGTTCATTGCTGTGCTTGTCTCTATTGTCCGCCGGCTCGGTTATTTGCTTTTTCCGTTCGAGATTCAGGTTGCCCTTCTTCTTTATCTTTATTCTTTTTGCAGCTGAATTCGTTGTAAATTACCGGCAATGTGCCGCAAACCTGAAAAACCCTATTCGGTCATTTCTCCTGACAGCATTTTGCATTTTATTCGTATTAATCTTGATTGACAAAATACCCTTGTTGGGTCAGTTGGGTTAACGCAGCCTGATAGCACGGCGCGCAAGAATGGCTGATTATGCTTGAAGAAAAAAAGATTGTCGTAGTGATGCCGGCGTATAATGCGGCCAGGACGCTGCAAAAAACCTATGATGATATCGTCCGGCAGAATATTGTGGACCATATCATCATTGTGGATGACGCCAGTCATGATAATACGGCCGATATTGCCGCCGGACTGCCGAAAGCGATCGTTCACGTGCATCCGGAGAATCGGGGCTATGGATCCAATCAGAAGACCTGTTACCGTCTTGCCCTTGAAACCGATGCCGATATCATTGCGATGGTGCATCCTGACTATCAATATGACCCGCGCGTTCTTACGCCGGCGGTCCATTTCATTACAAAAGATATCTGCGATATCATCTTGGGGTCTCGGATAAGGACGCGTAAAGAAACCCTCAAAGGCGGGATGCCGCTATACAAGTACCTTGCCAATCGGTTCCTGACGGCCGTTGAAAACACCGGGTTCGGCCAGAACGTAGGCGACTTCCATTCCGGGTTCCGGGTTTACAGTCGTAAAGTGCTTGAAAGCATCGCTTACGAGCAGAACTCGGACGATTTTATCTTTGACACGGAGTTTCTTGCACAGGCGATCTACAGGGGGTTCCGAGTGGGCGATGTGCCGATCCCGACCAAGTATGAAAAGGATTCTTCGTCGATCAACTTTCGGCGCAGCTTAAAATACGGTTTCCAATGCGTTTGGATCGTCTGCAAGTACTTACTGCAGAGGTCCGGATTGTTTATGTTCAAGATCTTCCAATGACCGATGAATCGATCGTGACGTATGGCCAACTTTAGACCGCTGAAAAATTACATTTTGTATTGCCTCGAGCATCTTTGCGCCGCGTATCCGCTGGAGGGGCCCTTTCTTGACGCGGGCTGCGGCCAGGGCGATGTCTCGGAATACCTGGCGCAAAAAGGGTTTAAAGGCAAGGCGATCGATGTGTCCGAGCAAGCGTTCGCTGCCGCCCGGCGGCGATTCGAACAGAGCAACCTGGTAGTCGTCGAACAGAAGGATCTCTTTAGTGAGTCGGGGGCTTATTCTCTAGTTCTCCTGTTCGATGTGCTGGAACATATTGAAGACGATGCCGCCGTTCTGCAAAAGGTGTGTTCTCTGTTAAATCCATCGGGGCACCTGGTGTTGACGCTGCCCAGCAATCCCAGGGAGTGGCGATGGGACGACGATTATTACGGACATGTAAGGCGCTATACGCCGGAAGAGATCGGGCGGAAATTGGAAAGCAGCGGGCTTGAACCTATCGCGGCGTGGGATTTTACGTTCCCGGTCTTCTGGCTGATGCGCCGGCTGTACACGCGATTTCGCAGCAATCCGCTCCGGCAGGACCAGGATAATGCGCAAAAGACCCGAATGAGCGCATGCCGGAATGCCTGGGACATGCCGCTTTCAACGACGCTTTCAAAGGATTCTTTTTTGTGGCGCATGGTTTACGCGATCTCGTTTAAGTACTTTCGACAAAAGGTCCATCGCGGGCACGAGATGATCATCCTGGCCAGAAAACGGAACCTCTGAGCATCGCACCATTTCAACGCAAAAATATCCGCGGCAAACTTGCAAATTCTCGATTTTCGAATAAGATGCAAACCGAAGTTTTTACTTTTTTATCCCGTTCAAACCAGTGAGGCTTAATGGATATCGCACAGGCAGCAAAAGAACTGAAAAAAATACACCAGGAGCATGTTCTGCGATGGTACGAGGATGTTTCGGAACCGCAGCAGCGGCAATTGCTTGGGCAAATCGGTGAACTCAGCTTCAGCAAGATCCCGCAGTGGGTCCAACAGTATGTCAAAGGGCCCGGCGCGATCCAATTGCCTGAATCGTTCGAACCGGCGCCCGCCTACCCGGCACAGCCGGGGCCGCGGCAGGCGAAAAAATATGCAGAAGCGGTCGAATTAGGCCAGAATCTCATCCGCAGCGGCGAGGTAGCCGGATTTGTCGTCGCCGGGGGGCAGGGAACACGGCTGGGTTTCGATGGGCCCAAGGGGAATTTCCCAATCTCGCCGGTTCGCAAGAAGACGCTGTTCCAGATCTTCGCCGAGACTCTCCTGGCGGCTTCAAGAAAATACGGCGCCAGGATCCCGTTCTATATCATGACCAGCCCGCTTAACTATCAAGCGACGGTGGAGATCTTCGAAAACGCAGGCTGCTACGGGATGGACAAGGCGGATATCGTGATCTTCCAACAGGGTACGCTGCCGAATTTCGGTTTTGACGGGCGGATCCTGATGGCGGATAAAGGGCGAATCGCGACCAGCCCCGATGGGCACGGCGGCAGCTTAAAGGCGCTGTACGTGTCCGGAGCGGTTGAAGATATGCGTCGGCGCCGAGTCGAGTATCTCAGCTACTGGCAAGTTGATAATCCGCTGGTCAAACTGATCGATCCGCTGTTCATCGGCCTGCACGCGCTCGATAGGGCGGAGATGAGTTCCAAGGCGCTCAAGAAAGCGGGGCCGCTTGAGAAGGTCGGCAATTTTTGCCTGGTGAACGGCAAGATAACCGTCATCGAGTACAGCGATCTGCCGGATGCGGCGGCGATGCGGAAGAACGCGGACGGCTCGCTGGCCATTGACATGGGTTCGATCGGAATCCACCTGATCAACAGGAGTTTCATCGAGCGGCTCAACGCCGGCGGCGATTTCCTGCTGCCGCTGCATAAGGCGGTCAAGAAGATCCCCTGCCTTGACGAACAGGGTAAAGCAGTCCATCCTGATACGCCCAATGGCGTAAAGCTCGAGACCTTCGTGTTCGATGCGCTGCCGCTGGCGAGCAACTCCATCATCCTTGAAACATTGCGTCAGGAAGAATTCTCGCCCGTTAAAAACGCCGCGGGCGCAGACAGCGCTGAGGTAACACACCGCATGATGATCGAACGCGCGGCCGGCTGGCTGGAGGCTGCGGGACTTTCGGTTCCGCGCACAGCCGACGGCACGGTTGACTGCGCACTTGAAATTGCGCCCGATTTCGCGCTGAGCCCGGAAGAAATTTCGGCCCGGAAAGACAAAATTCCGCCAATAAAGCCCGGCGGGAAGGTCTATTTGGGATAGACTGAGGCCCCGCTGCGGTACGGCCCTCTTTTAAATTACGCAGGGAGGATACTCACAATTGGAAAAATGATCCTGACATTTGATGTTGCGGTCAGCAACACAGAACTGTTCAGAGAATTGGGTGAAGCCGTCAGAAATCACCTGATCGGCTTTGGATATGATAGTCGCGTGGTTTTGGCACCGCAGGAAATCCAGCGGTGCCCTGATGCCCTGCTGTTCATCTGCAACTCCGAGCTCCTGGAATTATTCGAACCCACGCTGCACCAATGCCAGCGCAGACCTGTCACGTTCTGGTGGTACCTCGAGCCGCTGCCGCCGGACAACCTGCCGCCGGAAGCTGCCAACATCGCTCGTCGCCTCGCCGGATGTTCATGGCCGCAAATTATTACCGATCCTTTTCCGTTCACCGGATGTTTGTTTGGTAAACGTCAGAGGGGAGCAAAACCAAAACGCAACAACCTGACCACTCTTTGCCAAAAGATACTCTCTTGTCAGCTCAAGCGGAACTTGCGGAAAATGGGTTATGACTGCACCAGTCTGAGCCACCTGGACCTTTATAAAACGACGTGCCGCCTGGAACAGATTCCGGCAGTCTGTAAACAAGCCGCAGTTGATTTTGCTTTTAGCAGTACGATCTCTCGCTGCGGCGCGCTGCGCAAAGCGGGTGTCGATGCTCATTTTGTGCCGGTCGGTTTCGATCCGCTGTATGGCGAGAATCGCAATATACGGCGGGACATTGATGTTGTGTTCCTCGGGCATATCCGTTCTAGAAATGATCGGCGCGATGCGATCGTACGCCTGGTTCAAAAAGAGCTTGGGCTGCGAGGCTATCGCATGGAAGTGCTCACACAGGACTATTATGGGAGCAAACGCAACGACGTGATCAATCGCAGCAAAATACTGCTTCACGTTGTAAGAATGCCATGGGAACTGCCGGGAATGAGACTTCTAATCGGCGCAGGCGGCGGCGCATTGAATGTGACGACCGGGTTCTCCGGAAATGCCGCCCCTTATGTTGAAGGCCGGCATTTCATCGACTCTTCGCCTTCAAATCTGGTAAACACGTTGTTGTACTATCTGCAAAATGAGACACAGCGGCGAGCCATTGCTGATCAGACCTATGAATATGTAAAAAGCGAGATTTCGCTGGGTAAATCGATTCTACGGATACTGGAGCATTATCATGCACATTCAACTGTTTGACCCGGTCATCTGTGAGGAGGCCATTCGGGACGTCAGTAGAGTACTTCGTTCTGGCTGGCTTGGCACCGGACCGAAAACCAAGGCGTTTGAAGAGCAATTTGCCGCTTACATAGGCATGCCTTATTGTGTCGGGGTCAATTCCTGCACTGCCGCTCTGCATTTGGGACTGCAGCTTCTGAATTTGCCGGCCGATACGGAGGTGATTTCGACACCGATCACTTTCGTTTCGACGAACCATGCCATTCTGTATAATCGCTGCAAACCCGTATTTGCAGATATCCAGCCGGAGACGGGCAATTTAGATATCGAATCCGTGCGCCGCCGCATCACAGAGCGAACCGGAGCGATCATGATCATGCATTTCGGCGGATATCCCTGCGACCTGGACGAGTTTTACGAGCTGTCTGGCCAAACCGGTATCCCCATCATCGAAGATTGCGCCCATGCCTGCGGAGCATCTTATAAAGGACGGCACATTGGCAGTCACGGCAACATTCACGCCTTCTCCTTCCATGCGGTGAAGAATTTGCCCATGGGAGACGGCGGGGCTTTAACGATCCGCTCCGAGGAATATTATCAGCGACTTGGGAGACTTCGCTGGCTCGGCATCAATCGAGACACTTTCAAGCGAACCTCCCACAACAGCTACAAATGGCAATATGATGTCAGCGAGGTCGGATATAAATACCAGCTCAATGACATCCATGCGGCTATTGGACTGGCCCAATTGGCGCAGCTTGACGCGAACAACGCGCGCCGGGCCGCTATTGCGGCGCGTTACGAGAGGGCATTATCGAATGTCCCCGGACTAAAGCTCTTGAAATATAAAAATGATCGCGTCAGCAGCCGTCACCTGTTCTGCATCCAGGTCCAACACCGCGACGATCTGATCAGCAAACTGGACGAAAACCATATCAGCACCGGTGTTCATTATCTGCGCAATGATCATTTTTCGATGTACCAGAAACAGGAGCTGCCCTGTGCGGAGCAATTCTGGCAAACCGTCATGTCCCTGCCGATGCATCTGCGGCTCACGGACGAGGACGTTGATTATATCGCCGATACGGTACGAAAGGGATGGTGATGAGCAAACGACGATTGCTGATCCTGGGAAATCGAACGCTGGCCAGCGCTATTGCCGACCAGGCGGCAGACGATCCGACGGTCGAGATAACTGCGTTCGTTGAAAACATGGATCGACAGAGATGCACCGAACAGCTCGATGGTCTTCCTATCTTGTGGATCGACGATATTGCCGAAATGGCGCGGACTCATAGCGCGGTCTGCGCCTTGGCAACTACATTTCGGAGCCGGTTTGTCGAGCAGGCCCATGTCCTGGGAATGCCGTTCGCCACGCTTGTGCATCCGACCGCCTGTATCTCCTCCAGGAGCACCCTGGGACAGGGCACGATCGTCAGCCCCGGCGTTGTCATCAGCGTGCATACGAAGATCGGGCAGCATGTAATCATCAATCGCGGCGTTCTCATCGGGCACCACACCACAGTGGACGATTACGCGACGATTCAGCCCGGAGCCAATATCGCAGGGTTATGCTCCATCGGGCACAGTACCTATGTCGGCATGGGCGCGATTATCCTGGATCATCTGAAGATAGGAGCACATTCGATCGTCGCAGCCGGAGCAGTGGTGACTTCAGACGTACCGGACCATGTTCAAGTAATGGGCGTACCGGCGCGTATTGTGAAGGAAAATGTTGACGGCAAATAGTAGTGACCACAGCAGTCTTTGTGTTGCCGGACATATCGAACAATCTTTCAAACACCCAGCAGCGGCCTGGCTTCCTGCGGCGTATATGGACGCTTTCCCATCGAGGCAGAAATCTTGATCAGCCTTTCAACAAGCCGGCGATTGGTCGCCAGCAGGGTTCGATCGTCATCATACCAGATGTTATCCTCAAGCCCCACGCGTACACCGCCTCCAAAGGCAATGGAAATGGTGTTCATCTGAAGCTGCGGAATGCCTACAGCGCCGACGGACCAGATGGATTGAGGCGGCAGTTCGTTGATCATCAGACCGAGGTGCAGAAGGTCCGCCTGCGCGCATGCAATATTCCCCAAAATCAAATTAAAATAATAGGGCGGCTCGATCAGCCTCTTCTTGATGAGATAACGTGCGTAATTCAACATCCCAAGATCAAACGCTTCCAGTTCCGGCCGTATATGTTTTTCCTTCATTTTAGCGGGCAGCAACTGAATCATCTCGGGACTATTCACACTGGCCTGCTGATTGAAGTTTAGGGAACTAAGCGTCAGACTTGCAAAATCGGGCTTGGATCCTCCCTCCAGATCCAACACCTCCGAACGTTTCTCAAATTCGTTAAAGTTTCTGCCGCTGGTGGACACGCAAATGATCAGATCCTTGTTGTGTTTACGAATCCCGCCTATGATTTCCTTGTAGATTTGTTTCTTATAGGTCGGCTGCTTGGTTTGAAGATCACGGGCATGGAGATGCACCATCGTAGTTCCCAACTCGGCCGCTTCGAGAACTTGTTCAATAATCTCCGGCGGATCCACCGGGACATGCGGGGTCATTTCCTTTGTCGGAATCATGCCCGTAGGGGTGAAATTGAGGACAAAGCGATCTTTGCATTTCTCCATATAACACTCCGTTGACGCCGTTTATCTGCCGGTACTGAAAGACACGTACTGAGGCATTTTTACACGAACGGGATTATTTTGTCAATTACAGATAAAGCAGCTTCATCGAGCGGTTCAGTGCCGAAAGTGATTTCCTGCTGCCGCCGGCGAGTATTTTCATAATTCCTGAAACGCTTTGTTCTTACGCGCGAAATTAAAAAGGCCCCGCAAGCTTGAACTTACAGGGCCTTCCCCCTTAATTCATTATTTCATTAGGCGCAGCAGGAATCCGGCGCCAATAGGTTTCTCAAAAATCATTTTTCCTGTCGCGGATCGGTATTATTGAGGTACTCTTCCAGGTTGGTGTAACCGTCTTTGTCAAGATCGGCCGCACCATCCGCCGGATCGGCGGAATCAAATCCGTATTGGGTCTCCCATGCATTTGGCATGCCATCGCCATCCGTATCCCAGTCGGCCGCGCGATGGATCTCGGGATAATCTTCCCAGCCTCCGACATCCGCCTGCGAATCAGGCAATCCGGCAAAACCCGATTTACTGCCCGTGCAGGACGTTTTTCCGCCACGCACTTCCTGAATCACACGTTTATCATGGTCATCGAGCGCCGGCAGATTGCAGCCAACGTCGGCCAGTACATTCTCAAAGGCCTCTTTGGCGGCATGCGTATGGACATAGGGCTCAAAGAAAAGCTGAGCAACCATGACGGGAGCCGGCTGGCTGCCCTGAACCTTGACGCCCTTGAACGGGCCAGCCGGCCCTTCCGGCCCGGCTACGCCTTCCAGGATATTGCCTTCGACATAATACTGCTGCGGACCAAAGGCGGGGTTTTCAAACTGCGGGTTAAGATACGTCATCTTTTGCGATGCCGGGCCGGGCTTGTAGTAATTGCCGACAAAATTGACCTGCCTGGCGCCGCCATCCGTGGTGCGATTCCTCCAGTTATAGACCACATTGTTGCGGATATCCAGCCGTCCTGCGTGCCGGTTGGCCTGATCGACCCCGCCGGCCAGGGACCAGTTGCGCCCGGAGTTGTGCGCCAGCAGGTTATGGTGAAAGCTGCCGATATCGCCGCTGATCGATCCTGCGTAGCCGTGCGCCGTTCCCTCGCTGTAGTGCGAATGGCCTGCCACATTGAGCGCTTCGGCGATCAAATTGCGTTGGAAGGTGATATTCTTAGCGCCGCGCGAACTGAACGCCTCGTCGATAGTCCATGAAATCGAACAATGGTCAATGATGCAATGATCGCTGCCGGCCAGGCCCATCCCATCCATCGTCACACCCGCCAAATCGCCCAGCCGCAGCCGAACATATCGAACGATCGTATCGCGAGCACCCATGCCGCCGAACGTATAATTGCGGATGCAGATGCCTTTGCCGGGCGCCGTCTGTCCGGCGATCGTCAAAAACTCGTTGCCCTGTCCGAAGCCGAGTTTGGATTTCAAGGTGATAAGCCCGGATACATCGAAGACGATGGTGCGCGGTCCCGCAGCTTCGACCGCCTCACGCAGGGAACCGGGGCCGGAATCGTTCAGATTCGTGACATGCAAGACGCGTCCGCCGCGACCGCCCAGAGCGAAACGGCCATACCCTTGGGCCGCTGGAAACGCAAGATGGTGAACACGAAAACGCCAGACATCGCCGCGCGTGACATTGCCCTGGGCATCCATCGAATCGACACGCCAGGCATAGTGCAAAAGCGAATTGTTGGGCTCGATCGAAGCCGCATAAGAATAATCGGTCACGGAAGCGGTTTCCTTTGCAGCCGCCAGTTTACGTACGGCACTCAAAGCATCATTATCGGATGTTACATACACGCGGTGGCTGACCGCCGACTTTGCCGGCGTCCAGCTCAGTATTACTTTTCCGCTGTCGCCATCCGCATGGCGTTCGAAGTCCGCCGGCGCAGGCTTGAGCGCCTTTCTGCTCGGATCCGAAACATCGAACGCAAAACCGTTGAGCACCACGCTGCTGCCTTCGGTCGCGGCGATGCGAACGATCACCGATTCGCCCCGTTTGGTCTCGAACGCAAGGAAAGAAGTTCCAATTTCATCATTATGGCCGGCCTTTGCGGACGGTTTAACTCCTTCAACCCGGCGATCGCCTATAACAACCGCATAGGTTCCGCCGGAGCCCTGAAAGGTGTGGTGATAGCCGACAAACGTATGCGGTCCTTCAGAAAGTCCATCCAGTTGAACTTCCAGAATCGCCGGTGTCCCGCCGGTAACGACGGCTCCATCGGCGCCGATAGTAAGGCCGTCAACGAGGAGCGATTTGTTGCCGGCCAGGCCCAGTGAGCCGCCTTCGCCGGCGCGTAACGTGACCGTCACGCCATCAAAGGATCGGCTCATTGCATCAGCCGAAGGCTGCCAGTTTTCCCAGCCGATGGTACGCATGTCGGCGCGGGCATCGGCGTTGATATCCACACGCAAGGGCAGCTCATTGGCCCGGGCCGCCATCCACAAGGAGATCGTTGTTATCGCCAGAAACCGCAGCGCGTTTGTCATCGCAATCCTTTCTTTTCTGCTGATCAGTATGCGGTCAACTGATCGTATCTACATTGTTGCCAAAGTTGGTGTAATCCACATTTTGGCCGGGGTTGGTTCCATTGAGAAACTCTTCAATATTGGTATAACCGTCCTGGTCGGCGTCCCGGCTCGCATCGGCGGCAGAGGCAGGATCCAAACCATACTGGCTTTCCCACTTGTCGGGCATGCCGTCCTGGTCTGTGTCAGCCGGGACCTGGTCGGGCGAAAAGGTGTATTGCGGATAGCCGCCGACCTGGTTGGGGTCGCTGATGATACCGTTGCCCGTAGTCACCTGGCCGGTGCGCACCATCTCGATAACCCGCTTGTCCACCGCGTCTCGGCGCGGAAGCGTCGCCCCGGACTTGTCCAGCACCTGGTTGAAAGCCTGCATCGCCGTTTGCTGATTGACCGGCCACCCTTCAAACGGGGTATAGACCCGGGCCATCTCGACCGTGCCGTCGCCCTCCTGCAGTTTCATGCCCTTCCAATTGTCGGCGGTGACTTCCGGGAAGCCTTCGACAATGTTGCCTGCCGCGTACCACTTGCCGGGTCGTGTCGCCGTCTTTGGGTACCAGTTGCCTTCCTTGAAGGCGCCCTTCGGCGAGTTCTGGCTGCGTTGTTCAATGCGGGCGATGGTGCTCAGCATGTTGGCGTTGGTCGCCGGGCCGGGCTTATAGTAGTTGTTGATCACGTTGACCAGCGACGTCTCATCGCCGCCGTCCATCGTGCGGTGCGCCCAGTTAAAGATCACGTTGTTGCGGTAATCGAACTCGCCGCTCATGCCGATCGAGGGATTGCGGCCCGTATTGCAGGCGAACAGGTTATGATGGAACGTCGCATCCTGCCCGCCCCAGGTGCCGCCGAACTCGTGGCCCGGCTTCATGCCCTCGCTCGAGATGCAATACTGGATCGTGAGGTTGCTGACGGGGTTCTTGACAGCGACCATCTTTCCGCTAACCGGATCCTGCCGCTGCTCCATGAACCGATAGAGCGACAGGTTCTCGTCACGCCCCCAACTGGTGCTGCAGTGATCGACGATGACCTGACCGCGAGGATTGCCGCCGATATTGTCCGAACCCTGGCCGCCGGAAATGATCCCGCGGCGCACACGCAGATGACGCAGAATCACATTCTGCGTGTTGATATCCAGGGAGCCGCCGGCGATGCAGATGCCGTCGCCCGGCGCGGACTGGCCGGCGATCGTGATGTCGGGGTTATTGATGCTCAGATTTGAATCGAGTTGAATGATGCCTGCCGCCCGAAATACCACGATACGGGCGCCTCGCTCGTCAATGGCGGCACGCAGGCTGCCCGGGCCGCTGTTGTTAAGGTTCGTTACGGCGATCACCTTGCCGCCGCGTCCGCCGGTGGCGAACATGCCGCCGCCCCAGGCGCCGGGAAACGCGGGAATGCCAAGCGGCATCACAAACGGCATGGGCGGGGCCATGGCGGGTTCAGGTTCCACGATCTTGGCCGAGGAATCCGCAAAACTCAGGGCCGCGGCCAGACACAGACCGATCAATGCAACTTTGACAGACGATTTCAGCGTGCCATCTCTTTTCATTTTTGACTCCGGATTAGGACCTGCAAGGAATTCCATTTCGTTATTCTTTTTTGGTATCGGCATCGGACGCTTTTTGACAAGCCGCAAACGCGGCCAGCGAGACAGGGCCTTCGGCAGGCCAGCGGCCATCGGGCATGGGTACGCTCTCCAGGCGGGCAGGATCCAACACGACGTGCTTGATGCGTTGGCGGTGCCACGTATAGACGATATGCACCAGCCCATCGCGCGACTGGATCACGGCCGGATAGGAAAACTGTTTGCCGGGTGCGTCGGTATAGTCGAGCATGAGGGCCGCGTCCCAGCGAGCGCCGTCGCGGCTCAGGGCCGCGTTCAGTATGCCGCGTCCCTTGTCGCCCATCCCGGCTTGCGTACGCGTGGAGTGGTTATATACCAGCAATTGCCGTCCATCGCGGAGTGTGACGCCGTCCAAGCCGGAATTGTTATTTGGCAGTGAGGAACGTTCCAGTTCGGACCACGTGAGACCGCCGTCGCTCGACCAGCTCTGAGCGATAGAACCGTGCTCGCTTCGCGTTCGGCAGAGCATCTGGATGCGCCCGTCCGAATAGGTCAGCAGCGCAGGCTGAATAGCGCCAATCCTCGCCCCGGACTCGAGCGGGCCGATCAATTGCCAGGTCTTGCCTTCGTCCATGCTGCGTTCCAGGTGGACGCGCCATCCGTCGTTCTCTGTGCTTGAGCCCGACAGGATGATTCCTTCCGCGGTCTGGATCGGCTTGTTTTTGACCGGACCGATGAGCCCATCACCCAACCGGCGCGCTTCGCTCCAGGTGCAGCCGCCGTCATTGGATGTTTTGATCATGCCCCACCATTGACTGGGGCTGGGACCCACTTTGTAAAACAGCATGATATTACCGCCGCGAGCTTGGAAGAGCACGGGGTTCCAGGTCGGCAGCCGTTGGCCGGCGGACTGTACGCCGTCGGCGACGCTTACGGGCGATGTCCATTTGCCGCCGACCGCCTTACGCGAAAGCCGGATCTCGACATCCGGATCACGTTCGGCGGTGCCGCCGAAGAACGCGCACAGCAGATCGCCCGTCGGAAGTTCCAGAATCGTCGAGGCATGACACGATGGAAACGAAGCGGTTTCGTAAATAAACTCCTCCATCACCAAACCGGGCCGGGGCTGCGGTTGGGACACTGCCGGCGAGGCCAAGAGGGCTAAGACGATAAAAGTAAGACAATGTGCCGGAACAAAAGATCGGCGACCTTCAGCGACTCGTTCTCTCCGGTGATGACGTAATCGTTCACTCAAAGTTCGCTCTCGCTCGCGTGGAGACAAACGCACTTGGCTTTTGCAGTATTTTCGGAGTCTTACCGGGCGCGGTCAGCCGCTGAATTTCTCTCCGCCAGCCCTCGTAATTTGTCTGAATATCCTGAAGATTCCTGCCGATGGCCGAGTATCTGACCTCGTCCAAGGCATTTTTGGGCAACTGGTCCAAGCCTTTGAAAATGCCCGCCTGCAATCCGGCCAGGCAGGCAGCGCCATAAGCGGACACTTCCGAGAAGCCCATATTAATGATCTCTCGCTGCAGCAGATCCGCCATGAACTGCATGATGAAACTGTTCTTGCTGATGCCTCCATCGGCATGCAGCCGTTTCAGGGGGATCTCGCTGCAATCCTCCATCACGGCGATCACATCCTTGATCTGAAAAGGAATGGATTCCAATGCCGCTCTTACGACGTGGCTCTTATCGCAGCCCAGGGTCAGCCCCGCGATGACCGCCCTTGCATCCATGTTCCAATGGGGAGCCCCCAGCCCGCTGAACGCCGGAACCAGGTACACGCCGCCGTTGTTCGGAACGCAGCAGGCGATCGCCTCACATTCGTCGGCATTCTTAAATAGTCCAAGATTGTCCCTGAGCCAATTGATCGTTGAGCCGCAGGACACGATGATCCCTTCCAGCGCATAATCCACACGATCGGCCGTGCTCCAGCAAATTGTGCTCATCATTCCATTGGCCGCAGGGACCCGCTTGCCTCCGGTGTTCAGCAGGATTGAGCATCCCGTACCCAGGGTCGCCTTGGCCGTTCCCGGCGCAAAACAGCCTTCTCCAAACGCGGCCGCGTGCGAATCCCCGATCATGGCACCAATACGGATCGGACGCGGCAGCAAGCCTGCGAAATCCGAACTGCCAAACTCAGAAGAAGATGCTCGCACCTGGGGCAATCGAAGTCCGGAAAGCTGAAACTGCTCCAGCAGGTAGTCGTCCCAGGTCAAATGATCCAGATTAAAAAACAGCGTGCGGCACGCATTGGTATAGTCGGTGCAATAACTTTGACCTGCGGTCAGCTTATAAAGCAGCCAGGTGTCGATCGTTCCGAAAAACACATCTCCTTCTTCAATCGCCGCCCTGAGCCTGCGATCCTGTTCATAGAGCCAGATCAATTTCGTGGCTGAAAAATACGGATCGGCGATCAACCCCGTGCGCCATTTGATCTGCTGCTCGAGAGCGGAGTTCTGAAGTCGGCTGCAGATATCCACAGACCGCTTGCACTGCCAGACGATGGCCGGACCGAGAGGGGTGCCGGAGGCATCCCACAGGCAGAATGTCTCCCTCTGGTTGGATATCCCGCAAACCGAAATTTGGCTTAAATCGGGTGATCGCTTTTCTTGAAACTCATTCAGACACGCCTTGACCGCACACAGAACATTCCGATAGATCTCCAGAGGATCTTGTTCGACAAAACCGGGGCGGGGATAATGGGAGGCCAGGGGCTCAGTCCCCATGGCGGCGATACGGCCTTGCGTATCAAATACGACAGCCTTGGTGGCGCTGGTGCCCTGATCAATGGCTAAAATATAGTTGTTCTTCACGATCGTTTCCTATTGAGCATCGACTTGGCGGTGCGGGCCAGACCTTCCGGCGAAATGCCATAGTATGCCATGATTTCAAGCTGCGTTCCCGTTACCGTTTCTTCATCGGGAAAACCCACGATCTTAAAAGGCACAGAGATCCCGGCTTGCAGGAGCACAGAGGCACATGCCTCGCCCAGGCCGCCGGCGCAACTATGTTCTTCCACTGTCACAACGGCCTTGCAGTCCCGCGCTGCCTGCAGAACAGCCTGGTCATCCAACGGCTTGATCGTATGCATGCTGAGCACGCGGGCCGTGATGCCTTCACGTTCCAGCGCCTGAGCAGCCATGAGGGCATGAATGACGGTTTCACCTGTCGCGATAAAGGCAATACCGCATCCATCGCGCACGAGCAGGGCTTGGCCGACCAGGAATCGGGCGCCTGGTTTGTGCAGGTCCGGCATGGCTCGCTTGCCGAAACGAATGAAGACGGGATGGCTCATCGCGGCGGCCGCCTTCACGGATTCGGCCGTTTCGAAATTATCCGCCGGGACGATAATCGTGCAATTGTGGATCGCCCGCATGACGGCCAGGTCGTGCAGGGAGTGGTGCGTCGAACCCAACGCACCGTAACTGACGCCCGAACTGATCGCGATCAGCTTGACGGGGCGATCGGAATAGCAGATGTCATTCTTGATCTGCTCCAGCGCCCGAGCCGTCAAAAAGCTTCCGGGCGATACCGCAAAGACGATCTTGCCGGCGGAGGCCAGGCCCGCCGCCACGCCAACCAGGTTTTGTTCGGCAATTCCCACTTCAACGATCTGCTCGGGAAGCGCCTTGGCAAAATTAGCCAGTTTGGCCGAGCCGCGCGAATCGCTCGTAACGGCCAGCACGTTTTTATCCGCTTTGGCAAGTTCCAGCAGCGTTTCCGAAAACACATCCAGGTTAGCCCTGCCCGTCTGAACCGCAGAATCCGCGCTCATACAAGCACCTCCTGCAGGCGAGACTTGAGCTGCGAAATGGCCAGCGTGAATTGTTCATCCGTGGGCACGCCGTGGTGCCATTTGGCGATATTCTCCATGAACTGCACGCCCTTGCCCTTGACGGTATTAGCGATCACCATGCTGGGCTTGCCCTGCGTAAACGGCGTCGAACACAAGACACTCTTAAGCGCGGTCACATCATGGCCATCCACGCTGCGTACCGACCAGCCGAAGGCGGTAAATTTATCGTACAAGCTTTCCAATGCACAGATATCTTCCGTGCGCCCGCTTATCTGCAACTGGTTGCGGTCGACAATCGCCGTTAAATTATCGAGCCGATAATGCGCGGCGGTCAGCATCGATTCCCAATTGGAGCCTTCGGCCAATTCGCCGTCGCCCAATAATGTGAAAACGCCGTAACTTCGGCCGTCCATCTTGCCCGCTAACGCCGCTCCCACGCTGAATGCCAGGCCGTGTCCCAGGGCGCCTGTGTTCTGCTCGATCCCCTTGATCTTTCGCGTGGGATGACCCACATAGGGCGACTTGAACCGGCAAAGCGTCTCCAGGTCCGACTCCGGGAAAAACCCCCTGTCGGCCAGAACGACATACAAAGCCTCGACCGAGTGCCCCTTGCTCTGCACGTAGCGGTCGCGGTCGGGATCGTCGGCAGTCTGCGGCGAGATATTCAAAATGCGATTATAAAGAACGTTTAAGATATCCACACAGGACAGGCTTCCGCCCGTGTGACCGGCGTTGGCTTTCTTGATATACCCAAGCAGCCGGATCCGGTACTCGATAGACTTCATTATTAAAGCGGTGTCGGTCATTGTATAATCCCAAAATATCACTCTGCGATCCGCCGGATCCGCAAGGCGATATAAGGTTTGCCGGGCAGCGGCACGCGGCGTCCATCCTTGTCGGCAAAAGCATAATCGTCGCGTTTCTTCGTTTCAAACACGCCCTTAACCGGAGTGATCGTCATATCCCAGGTGTCGATCACCTCGACGCTGAATTTCATGCCATCCTTGATCTGTGCTTTATGGAGTTCAAATGGCCATTCCGTGAGACTCTGGCGTCCAAAGTATGCCAGATAGTACTCGCCTCGTTTACCGGCAAAGGGATAATCTTGCCATTTGTCGATGGGCTCCAGTCCCTCGGCGGGGCCTTCCTCCATGATCTTCCGCAAAAAGGCAATCCGCGCTGGACTGTTCCCGTGCAGCACTCCCCCTTTGGACCACCAGATCACATCACTGGGGTCCAGATACGTCTCGCCGTGGCCCACATACGTTCCGGCGATCGTTCCCTCCCAAAAGCGCAGGACCATCTCCTGATCGCTGATGTTGCCCCATCGCTGCGGGATGTTGCCTTCGTATTTGACTTCATCGAACACGATCGGCTTAAGATAAACATCGCGATATAGAACCGCACGGCCGTAATCTTCAACGGCCGAACCATTCTGAATGCTGGCGTGCGTCACCCACGGCTGCGTATGGTTGTACAGGAGCGTACCATTGTGGATGGAACGCAAGCGTCCATAAGGGTCTTCGCTCTGCACGATCTGGAAGAAGCGGTCCCAGTCCGCCGGCGTTTTCTCTTTCATAAAATCGTATTCATTGGCAAG
This sequence comes from Planctomycetaceae bacterium, assembly GCA_021372945.1. Classification (GTDB taxonomy): domain Bacteria; phylum Planctomycetota; class Phycisphaerae; order Sedimentisphaerales; family Anaerohalosphaeraceae; genus 4572-13. The sequence goes on from JAJFTK010000019.1 coordinate 63,260, forward strand.
TGACCACCACACGTTGCGAAACGTCGCAAACCGCGCGATCACATACCGCAAGTAACGATCGTCATTGGCCGCACTCATGCGATCAAAGCCCCAATGCCCCTTGTCATAGGGATGAAAGAGAATCACGTCCGCCTCGATTCCAAGCTCGCCGAGCTGCTGAATGCGTCTTTCGAAATGTCGGAAGAACTCGGGATTCAACCGCGTAAAATCCCACGATGACGGCGGCGTTCCTTCAAAGGGATAAAGTTGGGGCTCGTTTTTATTATAAGTATATGATTTTGGAAAAACGCAGAAGCGAATCTTGTTGAACGGCGATTGAGAGAGAGTTTTTAATGTCTGCTCTTGAAGTTTTTCATCCTGGTGCGTCCAGGCATAGCATGTTGTCCCGATCGGGCGATACGGCGTACCGTCGGCATAAGCGAAATGGAACGTATGCGCAACCTTAACAGGCCCATGATTGCTCTTGGCCGGTGCGACAGCCGTCAATGAGCCGGTTCTTCCCGATAGCGCCAAACAGTTCGACTTGGTTTCATACGTCCACTGTCCCTGCGTCTGAGGACTAAAACGGACGCGATAGATGCCGTTGCCGTCGTAAAAGCCCCTGACCGGTACGCTTTGATCGTTTTGCGTAAACACCGCCGTAAACTCAACGTCAACGAAAGGATTGCCGCCAGCAGGCCCTTCAAAGGCTTGTTCGAAAATGCCCCACTGTTCGACGTTGGCGATCTCGGCCGGCGCAGAAAACCCAACGGCGCAAAGCGTAAGGACGACAAACCGCAATCCGGCGACTGAACGGGCTGTGGAATTGCGGGTTTGTTTCAACATGCAAATCATCTGATCTGTCAGCGTCTATTTATGGTAATAAAGTTTCCAGCCCAGGTACTTTGTAATCGCTTCATTCAGCACCTCGGCACATTGCCCCCGCGTCATGGCGACATGATGCTCAAAGCCGTTTCGGCAGACATGGCCAAGCAGTTGCCTCAGGTCATTCACCTGGCAGACGGCGATGCCACCGTCCATCCCAAAGGCGTCGTCTGTAAATTCTCCCTGTCCCAGGTACGACTTAATTGCGCCTTGCGTGTCATCCGTGGACACTCTAAAGAAGGTCATGGGTCCGGCGGCAACCTTGCCTTTAATCACGCCAAAACACTTATCGCGATCGATCACGGTTCCCAGAACATCCAGCTTTGAAATCTCCACTTCATTTCCCATGAAACTCTTTGGATAATTGCTGCAATGCGTACAGACACACTTATTCGTGTGCTTTCCGAAATTGTTGTTCCAATCCAGCAGCGCCGGAACCGTGCCCCCCGCCAGCAGCAGCGCATACATCGAGATGGCTCCAGTCACGTCGGTTTCGCAAGCGCTGGGCAGGTAACGCTCGCCCATCATCGACATCGGCAGGCAGGTTGCGCATCCATAGTTGTTTTCGATGGAGTCCCAGCATTGAACAGCGCTGGCGTCCAGCTCATACTCGTCCATCAATTTGTCAAAAACGACCGACAGTTTAGCCTGCCGCAGCATGCTGGCGGCGGAAATATCCTTGGGGATTCGGCCGTATGCTCTGATCTGCGCCAGTTTATCTTTCACGGCCTCCTCATGGTCCTGCACCGATTGGGCCCGGGCAATGATCTCGGACAAGTCCAATGGAACAACCGTAATGCCCGATGCCTGGAGCAGTTTTTCACTGAATCGAACGGTTTGGAACTTTGCCGGCCGTGTGCCGAACGCTCCGATCCTTGCGTTTTTGAGTCCCTTGACGGTGCGGCACAGGGCGGCAAAATTCTCAACATCCTGCGCAAACACTTTGCTGTCGATATCACAGGTGTGCTCGGTCGTATCAGAAAACGGGATGCCATACTGGTAGAGGTTATTGCAGACGGAAATCTTGCCGCAGAAGGCGTCTCGCCTGCTTTTTACATCAAGCTTATCCATCTCGTCATTGCATGCCTGCACGAGCACCGGCACGCCGAGCCTGGCCATATCCAGCGTTGCCGCGACTCCCTGCTCATCGCCGAAATTCGGCAAGATAACGATCACTCCGTCGATGTGATCGCGGTTCTTCTTGAACAGTTCGACGCAGATTTTTATGTCGGCCCTGGTCTCGATCGCTCCGGCGGCGGTGGCATTCGCATCCGGTATAACATAGCCCAATCCCAGCCGGTCCAGCAGCGCGGTTATTTTTTTTCGTTCCGCCGACGCCAGTTTCGCATTAAAAATATTTCGTGTTCCAATGATCAGCCCAAAGGTAATTTTCTTTTGTATAATTCTCATATTCAGCCTTTAACGAACGCTGCGTCCAACGAGCAATTGCTGCGGAACTGTTAAAAGCGGCAACCGCAGCAAGACGCCGCTTAACGATTAACTGCATTTTTGGCGAACCTCCAGCCGCGAGAATCTGTTCACCATTACCATAATCTCGATTAGTGCAAACCGCTTCTTTTTTGCCATTTCCAGATACTGGCAGGTGATCCATTTCCGGCGGCTTTGAACTTTTATCATACAAAAAAGAAATAAAGAACTCCTCCTTGATTCCCAAATAAACTTGCCATATACTTAGATCTCGGTGGAACATTTTAACCATAAAAGAGAGGAATTTACCCCTTACGGGTTTACTTGCGAGCGCTGGGAACCCATGCTGATGAACCGGCCGGACAAGCACGCCGAAATCGAACTCAATTTTTTCAGCCGCGGCAAGCTCACTTATCTTTTTTGGGGTGAACGGGTCACCGTGGAAGGCGGAAAACTGGCGCTTTTTTGGGCCGCTACGCCGCATCAGATTGTGGACTTTGAAGGCCTCGATTCGTACTTTGTTGTCACGCTGCCGCTGCCGTGGGTGCTCAATTGGGATCTGCCCGAATCCTTTACAACGCCTATTCTCAACGGCCGCCTGATCCAGGAGGTCGAGGCATTAGGTCCGTACGATGAACACCTGTTTGAACATTGGCACAGAGATATTAATCAGAATTCGACAGCAATTCATGAAATGGTGCTGCTGGAAGTAAGAGCACGCCTGGCGCGGCTTTCGCGGAATTTAGAGCAAAACAAGGCTGCCGCTGCCGGGGCGTCCTCCGCCCACACGGCAAGGTCGGTTGGATCGCGCGACTATAGCAAGATCGAAAGCATGGCCAGGTTCATCGCCCAGAACTATAGTGACCAGATCTGCCTGTCCGATATAGCCAGCGCGGTCGGATTGCACCCGGACTACGCCGCGTACGCTTTTAAGAAAACCTTTGGAGTTACCTTAAACAATTTCGTGATCCAGCATCGTGTCCAGCACGCCCAACGTTTGCTGGTGATATCAAGTAAAAAGATCCTGGAGATCGCGTTCGACTCGGGATTCAATTCATTGAGCAGATTCAACACGTCATTCAAGCTGCTTTGCCACTGCACGCCCCGGGAGTATCGAAACTCTCACAGGCTTTCGAGCAGTTCGTGACCGCCGACGCTTCGATAACGACCGTTTGACGACTGATTTATCTAGTCGCTAAGTTGCAGACGCAATGCCATATAGGGCCTTTGCGGCAGTGTTATTTTGGAGCCGTCCTTATCCGCGAACGTGTACGCATTCAACTGCTTTATTTCAAACACTTTTTCGACCGGTTCAATTTGCATGTTCCATGTATCGATCAGTTCCGCCTTGAAACGCATCCCCTCCTTCAGATTCTTCTTCGGCAGGCGAAACTCCCACGCATCGATCGGTTCGCGGCCAAGATAGATCAAATAGTACTTCGGCGCCTGGCCGCCAATATTGTTTTCAAAATGCTGATCGATCGGGTCGATCCCCTCCTGCGGTCCGGATTCTAGAATCTTTCGCAGAAACGCGATCCGCGCGGGGCTTTGCCCCTGCAGCCTGCCGCCGATGGAGATCCACGTCGGGTCTTCCGAGGGGCCAAAACAATCACCGTGGGTGGCATAGGCCCCGCCGATATAAGCGGACCAAAACCGAAACACCATCTCTTCGCCCGAGATGTTGCCCCAGCGTCTTTCGATATTGCCCTCATAATTGATCTCATCATGGATGATGGGCTTCTGGTACATATCCCGCAGCATCGGAGAAATACCCAGGCATCGCACGGCCATGTAGTATTGCAGACTGACATGCGTGACCCAGGGTTTGTTGTAATCGTAAATGCGGTCGGCATTGTGGATCGACCGCAGATGGGCGTATGGGTCGCGCTGCTGCACGATTTGAAAGAGGCGGTCCCAGTCGGCGTCCGTCAAATGCTTCATGAAGCTGTTCTCATTGGCCAGGCTCCACCAGACGTTGCGATAAGCGCCGAAGCGGGCGATCACATAGCGCAGATACCGCTCATTCGTCGCCGCGTCCATCCGGTCAAATCCCCACTTGCCGTCATCGTAAGGATGGAAGATGATCAGATCCGCTTCCACACCCAGGTCACGGACCTGCGCTACGCACCATTCAAGCTGCCGAAAGTATGCCGGATCGAACCGCGAAAAATCCCAGTTATCTTTTGAGCTGCCGACGAATGGAAAGCGTTCCAGTTTGCCCGGCCCGGTCACGTAATGTTCCTTGTACGGAGGGATCAGCAGAAAGCGGGCCTTGTTAAAAGGCGACTGCTTGAGCGTCTCAAGCGTCTGTTTCTTTAAGCTCTCTGTTTGAAACGGCCACTCGTAAATGGTTGTGCCGAAAGGAAAGTACGGCGTGCCATCGGCGTAGGCAAAATGGTATTGGTTACGCACCCGCACCGGTCCGCGGCTGCCCGCCTTTGGCGCCGTGCAGATAAACTGTCCCTCTTTGCCGCTGAGTTCCGGGCGGCTGCTTTTTGTTTTGTAGGTCCACGTGCCCTGCGCGTCCGGCATGAAGCGGATCTTGAACACGCCATCGCCGTCGTAGAAACCCTCCGGCTCAAATTGCCTGCCGGCGTTTTCAAAGACCGCGCTGAATTCAATACCAATGAACGGATTGCCTGCCGCCGGCCCTTGCAGCGTCAGTTCAAAGATGCCCCATTGTTCCACGTTGTTGGGCTCTGCCGCATACAGGCAGCCTGCCAGCGTGATCCACAGCAATATGCTTGCTTTCCTCATTGTGCTTTCCTTTAGGAGTATCCAGTTCTTATCGAGTTCCACTGCGCCTCTAACGCATCGGCAGCCAGACACTCATCTCGGAATGTCCGCGGTTGTCCCAGGCATAGTAGGGAATCAGGCGTATGTCAATTTGCCTGGCGGCTTTTGTGCTGACCGGGCGATAGAGCCTTTGGTCCCATGGTTGACCATCGATCCTGTAACCCTTTGCGTGCAGCGTCGTCACGCCGGCAAGCAGATCTTTCGCGTAGCGTGCTTGCAGTTTATCCGAAGGCCGCACGGCAACGTCCTCCAGCCGGACATCCGGCGGCAGATCGGGCGACTCCAGGCAATACACGATTGGACCGCGCTGCACGGCGGCCTGCCCACGGGTCTCTTCAACCAAAGGATTGCCTTCGATCCACTGCGCCTGCATCGGAATTGTCAATGTAATGCGATCACCGGTTTTCCATACGCGCCGCATCGCAAAATACTGGCCGGGCGCGGCATTTTTTTGAATCCTTTCTTTGTTCACCTTTATATCAGCTCCGCGCGACCAGCCGGGTATGCGGAGCAACACGGCAAATTCATTTACGGGCGCTTCATCGATTGCAATATGAACGGTTCCGTCCCAGGGGTAGTCCGTCGTTTGGGTCAGCTTGATGTTGCCGCCCGCGGGCAATTTCGTTTCAAGCACGCTGCCCCCATACAGGTGAACATATACCCCTTCCGGCGACACGCTATAGGCGTATTGGGCGGATTCGGCGATCGTGCGAACGACATTAGGCGGGCAGCAGAAGCAGCTAAGATACGGCTGCCGCCAGCGCGACCAACGCAATTCAAACGGCAGAGCATTTGTCACGCGCAGCGCATTGGTATATAAAAACTTCTTTCCATCGAGGCTGATCGACGCCAGTACGCCGTTATAAAGCGCCCGCTCCATCGCATCGGCAAATCGTGCCTCGCCCGAAAGCGCCAGCATTCGCTTGTTCCACAAGACGAATCCTACCGTCGCACAGGATTCGTTGTGGGCCGTGATATTCGGAAGCTGATACGGACGCCCGTAGGCCTGATGCACAGGCTGAATGGACTCCTGCTTCTTTGAACCGTCCGGCGAGGCGCCATTATACAGGGCCCCGGTTGCTCCAGTAATATACAGTTTGTGATCGACCACATCCCGCCAGGTACTTTCCAACGGCGTCCGCAGCCGCTCATCCCCGGTCTCGGCCAGGATGTCCGCCGCTCCGGCATACAGGTAGTTGGCCCGAACGGCGTGACCGACCGCCTCGCGCTGCTCATAAAACGGAACCCGGTCCTGGTTGTCATCCATTCCATTCTTATACAGGCCGCGAATCTCCATCAGCCCGGTCAGCAGTTCGAGGTACTTTGGGTCGCCCGTGATCCGGTAGAGGTCCGCGGCTGCCATATAGTGAGACGGGCAGATCGCATTGGATGCCAGATTCTGCGGCTGAGTCTTGTATAGGTTGTACAAATAATCCGCGGCTTTTTGGGCCGCTTGCAGCAATGTCGTCTTTCCGGTCGCCTGGTAGTGAACGCAGGCGCACGTGATCAGGTGGCCCATATTGTACGTCTCGAAATCGAGGCGTTCAGCGAACTCCGTCGATTGCGCGGCACCGCTGCGCTGGGCGATAATGACGGGCGTGTGAATATAACCGTCCTGGCGCTGGACGGCGGCAATGACGGCGATGATCTCGTCCATCTGACGGTTGAGCGCTTCATCCCGCGTGATTCCATAAACGTATGCGGCGGCCTCAAGCCATTTATAAAAATCGCCGTCGTTCCACTTGGGCCCGCGATGGCGGCCTTCTTTTTTTCCGGCGGCCACCAGGAAGTTCTCCCAGGCGTGGCTGACCTGGGGATCCGACAGCAGGTTCCACATATTGGGGATCATCGCGTCACGGCACACGTTGAAGCGGTCCGCCCAGAACCCTTGTGTCCACCGCACCCCAGCGAAGTCAACGTCTTTCAGTTTGGCATACGGACCAACTGACGGTGTGCCTTGGGCTGTCAGAGAAATGACTGACAGCATGAAAAAACTTATTCGTGCGCATTTATTCATTTATCTGCCTCGATTCTTTTTGCGCCGCGTCAGGGTTTTCATCCACAGGCGCCAAGTATAAATGCAGTTCGACGGGTTCCGGCTTTACCTCGTACTCCGGCAGCACCCCCGGGCCGCAGCTTCCATTCCCCAGGCCGCTGTGACGCGCATCCAGCGACAGGATCACCTCATTGCGACGCGTCAGTTCAAACGGATGGGCAGTCTTGGCCAGGTCCGCAGCGGTATAGTGCAGGGCCGAGAAGGCGATGGGCTCTGCCGCCTTGATCAGCAGGCCCCGCCCCGAGGCATCCGTTAATGAGATCCACCGAACATCGGTCCGCAGGCCCGTTTCCTGCGGGCGCGGGTAGGGAATGTAAAGATCATCCACCTTCGCCGACCATAAACCTATATCCGCCGCCTCTTTTCGATCGCTGTAGTTTTCAAACGGCCCGCGCCCGTACCAGTTCACGCATTCATATTCATTGGCGACGTTCATCACTACACCAAGCCTCGGCAGCGGCGGCAATTGGCCGAACGGTTCAAAATAGTTGGCCGATTCAATCGAGCCGTCGCCGCGGACTTTCCACGTGGTCTGCAGATTAAACCCTGCACCGGTCGGCGTCGCGCTCACGGCCGTCACTTGGATCTGAACAGAACCGCCGGTTTTTTTAAACTCAAATGATCGCACTGTTCGCGTCAGTTGGTCAAGTCCCGCCTGCCGCCAGTCACGCGCGCGGCCTTTGCCGAACGCCTTATCGTTGCTGGTGGGGGCGCGATACGCCTGCAGGACCGGACCGCCCTGCTTCGACAGCATCTGGCGTCCATCGTACACAAGCGAACACAACGTTCCCGTTTGCCGACTGAAGACCGCCTCAAAATCGCTGCCCGTTACGCGAACCAAATCGCCCTCTTCGATAACGGCAATTTCCGGCAGGTTTCCAGAATCGATCTGGGCCGGCGGTTCGACACGCAGCAGCGGCAACTGCTGCCAGGCGACTTCGTGCCCGGCCGGCGCCCACATCGTCTTTTCGGGCAAATGAAAACTCACACGCGCGTAATAGTCGCCCGGTTCTTTCGGCACGTCGATAGGAATTGAAACCATCGTCTCCTCGCCGGGACGGCATTCGATACGGCCCAACACGCCGGATTGAATCTCCCTGCCGTCCCGCGTCACGGACCACCGGCCTTCCAACGTATTTAAATCCGTAAACGCATACCGGTTGGTCAATCGAATCTTGCCCGCCCTGCTGCCGACCGCCTCGATCTGAATCGGCTGATATACCTTCTTGACCTCCCACAGTTTGGCCGTTGCCTTGCGGTCCGCAAAGACCAGGCCGTTGAAGCAGAAATCCTTTAAATTCGGCTTGTCGCCAAAGTCCCCGCCATAGGCAAAATAGTCGCGCCCGTCCGCCGTCTTGCGTCGAATGCCCTGATCCACCCAATCCCAGATAAAGCCCCCCGCCATTCGCCGGTTGGAATGAATTTCATCCCAGTATTCCTTGAGATTGCCGACGGCATTGCCCATCGCGTGCGCATATTCGCACATCAGCACTGGTCTGCTGTCTCGGTCATCTTCTGCTATTTTCAGAATCTTCGGCCAGCGAGCCTCCTGCGGCTGGTCATAAAGAGCGCCAACCCTCGGATACATCCGGCTGATAAAGTCCACCGTCTCGGGATCGCGCGGATCGCTTACATCATCCGCCGAGCCTTGCGCGCCTTCATAATGAATGGGCCGGGTCGGGTCAGCGGCGCGAATCCACGCCGATAGCGCCGCGAAATTGGGCCCGTAGCCTGACTCGTTGCCCAAGGACCAGATGATAACGGATGGATGATTCTTGTCGCGCTCGACCATGCCGATGCCGCGATCCATAAAAGCCGCCTGCCACGTCAGGTCACTGGCCAACAGCCCGCGAATGCCGTGCGTTTCAATATTCGCTTCATCCATGACGTAAATGCCATACCGATCGCACAGGTCGTACCATCGCGGATCATTAGGATAGTGCGCCGTCCGCACGGCATTGATGTTGAACCGCTTCATCAGCACGATATCCTCGACCATCCGCTCCAACGGCACAGCCTGCCCATGATCTGGATCGAATTCATGCCGGTTAACGCCGTATAGTCTGATCGGCCGACCGTTGACGAGCAGTTGTCCATCCTCCACTCGCACCTGGCGAAATCCTACCCGGCAGGAAACCGCTTCCACCGTATTGCCGGCGGCATCCTTTAACGTCAGAACCAGGGTATAAAGATGGGGCGTTTCCGCTGTCCACAGCCGCGGATTTGTTAGCGTGCCGCGCAGCCATTCAAATCTGGCCGGCCCGCGCTGCGGCGTCCGTTCATTGAGAATATCCGCCGAATAGCCAGGATTCAAAATGCTCGCCGCATCGTGCTGCAGCGGCTCGGCCCATACCGCCCGCTCATCCGGGTCATACAACTGCCCGCTGACGGTCCATCCGGCAGCACCAATTTCGCCTGCATTCCCCAGCTTGCACCGGATCAGCACATCCCCGCTGTGAGCTGCTAAATCAAGCTCCGTGCGTACGGCAAGATCGACGATCCGCACAGGTCCCGTGCAATATAGAAACACGTCACGGTCAATTCCGCTGAGCCGCCACATGTCCTGGTCCTCGAGATAGCTGCCGTCGCACCAGCGATAGACCTCTACGGCCAGCACGTTGGTTCCCCCTCGCACATGGGGGCTGATCTCAAACTCCGCGGGCATCATGCTGCCTTCGCTGTAACCAACCGCCGCGCCATTGAGCCATACATAAAACGCGCTCTTGACGCCCGCGAAATGCAGAAATACGCGCCGGCTTGTCCACGCGGCAGGCAGATCAAACGTACGCCGATAAGAGCCGACCGGATTGCGGTTCGTATAAGCCGTCCAATCCTTCGCGGGTTCGCCCGTCACGCGCGGCGGGTCAACCTTAAATGGATATTCCGAACTGGTGTAGATCGGAACGCCATAACCTTCCAGTTCCCAATTTGACGGCACATGGATCGTATCCCACGCGACGGCGTTGTACGCCGGACGAAAAAAATCGATCGGACGTTCCTGCGGCCGGGGCGACCAGCGAAATTTCCACGGCCCGTTCAGTGACAGACGCCAAGCAGAAAGTTCAGGATTACAGCTTCGCGCCGCTGCTTCATCGGGGTAAGAAATAAATGTCGCGCGGGCGGGCAGACGATTGCGCTGGATCACGTATTGATTTTCCCAATCGGCAGCTTCAAGCGAAACCGCGGTTTTATTGCTCCGAGCGCATCCTGCTGCAAAACACACCACCATCAGCAGACTCGAAACTCTCCATACCGATCGGATAGAATTCATTGTCTATTCTTTGGCATCGAATAATTACTCGTGAATCGATAAGAACCCGAAGTAATTTCAAATATCGCAAATTGGTTATCACGCCCCTGCGGCTTGATCTGCGTCACTTGTTCAACCGGAACACCGCTTTCCTGGATCGGTGTGCCCGGGTCGCTGGGAACATGCACGATAGCCGTTGTGTTTGCGGGCACCGTCACTTCATAGGTCAGTTGATTGCCTCGCCGCTGCCATCGGCTTTTGATCAATCCGTGAATGGAGCGATACTGAGCCCCGGCATAATCCAAACTTTCAGTGGGATACGGCTTGAGTACGAATTTCTTGAAACCGTTCACATCCGCGTCCAGTTCGATCCCCGCGGCACAGCGATAAAGCCATTCACCCACTGAACCCAGCGAGTAGTGATTAAAGGAGTTCATCTGCGGATTGAAGAATCCATCCTCAGCCGTCCACCCGTTCCACCGTTCCCATATCGTGGTTGCTCCGTGAAGCACCGGGTAGAGCCAAGAAGGATAATCCTCGTTCAGCAGCAGCCGCCACGCGACATCGGCTCGGCCAATAGCGGTGAGTATGGGATTCAAGTAGCTGATGCCGATGAAGCCGGTGCTGAGATGCCAGTTGAGATTCTTGATATTCTCAATGAGATGTTCGGCCGAGCGCCCGCGCACACGCTCCGGCAGCAAGTCAAACGCCAGCGCCAGCAGGTACGCCGTCTGCGTATCGACGGCCAACCTGCCGTCCTGCAAAAGAAACTCCTTTTGAAAAGCCTGCCGAACCTGTTCAAACATGACCTCAAAGCGCGCCGCATCCTCATCGCGGCCAATCGCTCTTGCCATCCGCGATAACTTGGCGGCGTCATCGGCCCAGTAGGCCGTGGCCAAAAGCGTCTTCATCGGCGATTGCGTGCGGAAGGTGGTATCCGAGGGGATGCAAAGCCAATCGCCAAAATTGTTGCTCAGTTCCCTGTCGCGAATACCGTTCGGATTCGTCCGCTGGATATAATCCAGCCATGCCATCATCGCGCGGTAATGGCGTTCGATAATGCGAGTGTCTCCGTAAACGCGCCACAGCATCCAGGGAAAAATGATGCCCGCATCGGCCCAGCCCGCCGCTCCACCCAGCCCATCCAGGCCGACGAAATTCTTGTCTTCGCGCAAACGCGGAGCCGTTTCAGGGAAAATGCCTTCCGGCGTCTGGGCGTCTTCCACATCCGTCATCCACTTCGTAAAGAACGCGGCTACATCCATGTTGTAGGAAGCGGTGCGAGCAAAGACCTGTGCATCGCCCGTCCAGCCGAGGCGTTCATCGCGCTGCGGGCAATCGGTCGGCACGCTCAGGAAATTATCCTTCTGACTCCACAAACCATTGAGCCACAGGCGATTGACCAGCGGATGCGAACAGTCAAAACTTCCGGCAGGCGGCGTATCCGATTGAATGACGCATCCGGTCACCATACCGTCGGGCGGACAGCAATCCAGGCCGGTCAGTTCAATATATTGGAACCCGTGAAAGGTAAACCGCGGCTGCCAGATCTCTTCGCCGTGGCCGCTTGCGATAAAGACATCGGTGGCCTTGGCACGGCGCAGATTCTCGGTGTAGAGAGTGCCGTCCGGATTCAATCGTTCGCCGTGCCGCAGTGTAATGCGTGTTCCGGCGGCCGCATCGATCTTCAATCGGACCCAGCCGGCAATATTCTGGCCCAAATCATAGACCCAAACGCCGGGCGAGCTTTCATGGACCGAGACGGGCTTTATCGTTTCGACAATGCCAACGGGCTCTGACCGCTGCGCCGCCAATCGAGCGGCCGGGGCCTCAACCGTAAGGACGCGCGACCATGCCTCATCCGCATAATCCGGCCGCTCCCAGCCCGTCAGTTCAAAGCGGGCATCGTATGTTTCACCCATCATGAAATCCGACGACAAGACAGGCCCGGCAGCGCATTTCCAGGAGCTGTCGCTGCTGACTGTTTGCGTTGAGCCGTCAGCCAGCGTGAGTTCCAACTGCACCAGCAGGCTGTTCTGGAGCCCATAGCGTCCGCGTGTTTCCTGCCAGCCGACGAAACCGCTATACCAGCCGTCGCCCAGGATAGCCCCGAGCACATTTGGGCCGGGCTCAATCATCTCGGTAACGTCATAAGTGCGGTAATGTATGCGCTTGTCATAGTCGGTCCATTCCGGCATAAACAAATCATCGCCAATACGCCGGCCATTTATGTGCATTTCCAATAAACCGCGAGCGCTTGCATACAGCACTGCCTTTCGAATCCCGCCATTGGCCGTAAAGACCTTGCGAAACCACGGCGGCGTTCCCGGTTCCGTGATCGTCGGTTTGATGGCATGGTCGGCACGGTCAAGATAATCCGGGTCAGCGGCGATCCAATCGGCTTGCCAGTCCCTGTCCTTGAGCAGACCCATGGTCCAGAACGCCGGTTCGGACATAATGGATGTTCCCCGGTCATCCCAGGCCTGCACCTGCCAGTGACATTCTTGCCGGGATGTTAAAGGAACTCCTTCGTAAACGATATGCGCCGTACGGTCATCTTCAACGCGCCCGCTATCCCATAAGTCGGCTTTGCCCTCGGCCAGCAGACGTGCACAAGAGGCCGCGCGCACGCGCCAGGCTGACTGACAGGCGCCCCGGCGATCGGACTCAATGATCCAGCTTAACCGAGGTCTTGTCTCATCAATGCCCAACGGATTAACCAGGTACTCACAGCGCAGCTGCGTCACTTTTGCTGTTATAGTCATGTTTGATACCGCCGGATGGCTTATAAATCGTCTTTTCTGACCCAGAAGATGGCGCTGCCAAACCACATCAGCATCCCTGCCGTCATCAGATGCAGATAGATTTGCTTGGACAATACCCCGCCAAAAAACAGGAACGCCGGGACGACGGACAACACCAGGCCTGCAAAAGAAATAGCTTTCAACGTATTTCTTGCTTGTGAGGTCATTTTGATTGCTCCCGGGCGATTGGATTAAACCATTGTTGGATCAAGCTGCACACCGTATATAGAACTACCGCGATCAGCCAGGCAGGTAAGACCTGCAGAAACAGATCCGCTTTGTAGTTGGCAAGAAACGACGGCAGTCCGCTGTTGATCCATGCCATGGATGCATACTGGTCCTTGGCATACAGAAGAAAACAAATCCCGAACGAACCGAACCATCCCACCGCCGCGGGCCAACTGAGCAGCAGCCCCCGCCGCTGGGCATAGTTGCGGGCAAGACCCAGCCGCGGGAAGAGCCAAAAATCGATAAAGATAAACGCCCCCAGCGGCATGAAGAACAGACCGTAATAGGCGACGATGCGATCCAGGTAATGCAGGACGGCGGGAATACACGCCGTAACGACCATTAAGATACCCGCCACGAGCGTCATCACCCAGCGGCTCCAATTGGGAGTAGCAATCTGAAACGCCAGTCCCGCTCGGTACAGCGTGGGATTGGCGGTGGTCCAGCCGGCCAGCAGCACGCAGACAATACCGGCAAAACCGGCTCCAAACATCGCGATGTTTCCGGGCGTTGGGTTGGGGTCGGCCACGCCTGCGGCGGTCTGCGTGTAAACAAACGCCGCGCACAGGATCCCGGAGCAAATCCAGGCAACATAGTGTCCCAGGAACATTCCAAACGCCGAGCAAACGCCCATCTGCCATTTTCTGGCGTATCGAAAGATCGTCACGTCCCCCATGCCCATGTGCTGGGCAATATTACACAGCCAGGCCAGTCCCGCGCAATGCCAGAAGCCATAGTGCATCTGGCCCGCTCGGGGGATCCCCGTCCAGATCTTCTCATTGGCGATCTGCCAGAAATTATCCAGCCCCGTTACGCCCAGAGAGGGCAGCGAGGCAACCGCACCGGCCACGAACACGAATGGCATCCACGGCCCTACGACCTTGGCAAAATGAGCCATCCTTTCGAAGCCCAATACGGCGATTACACCGATAACCGTTCCGACGCCGACGGCAATCACGATCCAGGGGATACTGGGCACGGTCTGCCCGACGGCATAGTTGGGGCTGTCAATACCCATCGGTAAAGTGACCGCCGTTGTGGAAACATTGACCATGGAGCCGGCCATGAGGCACAAGATCAATGCAAATAAACCAGAGTACAGCACTGTCAAATAAGGCCCGGCGATCTTGCGGATCTGCCAGTAGATCGTCAATCGCTCTTTCACGGCGATCGGCGCACACATAAACGTCCAGCTCAGCACGGCCAGCAGGTTGCCCACGGCCAGCCCCCCAAAGACATCCGCCGCCGTCACGCCATGCATCACCAATAGTGTCCCGATGACGAATTCCGTGCCGGCGATGTGCTCGCCCAGAAACATCGCAATAAAGGTACGCCATCCGTACAGCTTGCTTTCGTTTACGGGTTCACGGTCATATTCGTAGAGCTTATCGAGCCGTTCGACCAGTGTTAACCCGGCTCCTGCATTCCTCTCTAGCACCGCTGATTCGGTTTTCGTACTCATAAACCTCCCTGCATGCATGCGGATTGGGATTATGCCGTTTTCATAATCCAGTTTGGAGCATTTGTCAATACAAGTTCATAGCCCCTGAAACGGCCCATTGGGGGCGGATTCCCCCAATACGCCCGCGCAACATAGGGAATTAGGATATATCAATAAAACGAAAGATTCTACCCGAATACCAAGAACAACCTGCCATATCCTTAGGTTCCTGGAACATTATGCCTATGCCGGCGAAGCTCGGCGACTGTTTCAAAGATCGCGGTGATCTTTGAATCTTCGACATCGGCATCCATGTTAATGCAGCAGATGCCCGTGCGGTAAGGATCGCCGGAATCGGCAGCCAGTTTGCAGATCGTGTCGTGGATCTGGCGCTGCGTTTGCTGCAAGATCTCCACGGGGGACAGCCGCAGATTCAAGAACGTATTGGGAAGATGCTGCCGCAGTTTTTTCACGTTGCTGCCCCAGCCGACATCCAGAAAATCCAAATGCGGCAATTCGGCGTAACATTGGGCAAAACGGTCCGCATCGGGCCCGCAGTGATGGATGCCGTACGGTCTTACCCGCCGGCTCCAGTCCGCATCGATCGGCATCAGGTATTTTCGGTAATCCTCCGCGGAGATCATGGTGTGGCTGCACTCTGAGTGCAGAAAGACCGGACGGGAAAGATGAGCCACAGTGCGATTGACGGAGATACTGCTCGTTGCCGTCTGGCTCTGAATACTCATAGTAAAACGTTCAATGACGGTTTGCAGCTTTTTGAAAAAGTCCCTGACCTGGTCGGGTTTGTCAAACATATCTACAAAGGTCGTCTGACCATGAAGGTCCAGCGCAAGGTTCAATACCCCGCCCCAGTTGACATCGCCAACCACGCAGCCATGCCTTTTCTTTAAGCACTCAACCAATTCGGCGAAACGCTTATATGCCTGACTTGAAAATGCCGCATCAACATCCAACTCAAGCGTATCTCGGCTGGCAGGAATCACTTGCGGCGGAGCATCTTCCTTGTAGTCCACCCGGCATCCGAGCATCTCGGAGACCAGAAACCCGGCCGCCAGATGCACCGCGCCAACCTGCGGCAAGGCAGTGTCTTTGTCCTTGCCCAAACCAAATCGGCCCCAACGGTCATATAGCACCTGCTCCATCTTCTGTTCGCATTCGACCCGCCGGATGGGATGATAGAAGAAACTCTCATCAAAGCTCATTCCGGCGTGCTTGTGCCACCAGGATGGCGCCAAGACGATCTCAACAGGATATGCCAGATCCTCCTGCTGATGCGAATTCGGTTGACGACTCATTTGACGATCCCCTCTGATTGGCAATGTCTTTCTAAATGGCCTGACAACCAATATACAATTTCATTGCCGACTGTCAATTCTTAAGGAATGAAGCTGTTGAAAAATCGATATTTTTATATACAATTATACCGGCTTTCGTATTCTGGATATTAGAAAATGAAACGAACATTTAGTACGGAACTTGCGGATTCACAGGCGACACAAATTGAGCCTGTTCCCCCAGAGCAATTTGACTTCGACGCCTACCAGGCCTATGAGGCCGGCCTCTTGCCTCGATGCAAAGCCTTTTGGAACAGCACCGCCGGAGTAATGGTTTATCGTCGGATGCGGGTGGCAGAGGTATTTTCGTATGGCTGTCGAGACATGAAAGCATCCTTAGCGATGCAGCTTGGGGCATTGCAGAAAAGCATGCTGTTCGCGGCGGATGTTCCCAACTTCCTGGAACCATGGTACGGCATTGGCACGGTCGCGTCTGCATTCGGGGTTGATTACGTTTGGCACCCGGGGCAGGCTCCGGCGGCTGCACCCAGGTTTAGAAGCGTTCAAGAAGCCCTGGAGGCGCCATCCATACCCGTGCAAGACACGCCGATCGGGCAATTCACGCTCCAGACCATAGACTACTTTGTGGAGCGCACGCAAGGCCGCATCCCAATTTCATTGTGCGATGTTCAATCCCCGCTTAATGTGGCCGCTCAGATCGTTGATATGAGCGCATTTTTCACGGGGCTGTATGATTGCCCGGAGCTGGTCGTTGAACTTCTGGATCGCATCGCTGAACGGTTGGTTGAATTTACACAGGAACAGATCAAACGCATTGGAGAGCGGCTCGTTTGGCCGGGGCATGGATTCGCATCGTCTCGTGTATTTGGCGGCTTTGGGATGAGCGATGACAATGCGATCATGTTGTCCGCCGAGCAATATCAGCAGTTTGCCGCCTGCGCCATGGTCAAATCGGCGGCCGACTTTGGCGGTCCGGTCTTTCACTCCTGCGGCAACTGGTCACGCTTGGCGCCGGCGATCAGACGGATTCCGGGCCTGCGCATGGTCGATGGAGCCTTTGGCAGCCAAACCGATCCATCGCCCAATGATGCCGAAGCATTTCCAAACGTGTTTTCCAACACGGGCATCGCCGTTAACGCGCGGATCGTGGGGGATTCCTCTGAAGTGATCGAACAGGTGCGCAAGCTCTGGAAACCAGGGATGAAGCTGATCGTCGTAACCTATTGCCAAACACCCGAAGACCAGCAACGCGCCTATAAGGCAATCCGCGAGATCTGCCGCTAAATGCGATTATACCTATCGCTTCAGAAAAGTTCCCATTCGCTGCATGGCTTGCGGAATCTTTTCGAGGTTGTGCACGAGCGGGCCATACGAAAGCCGCACCGCATGCTTGAGTGTTTCACCAAACCCCCACCCGGGGACCACGATCACGCCAGTGTTTTCCAGAATTTGCCGGGTGAACGCCGAGCTTTCCACATCCGTTCGCACAACCGTATAGAGACCGCCCTGCGGAACCAGGCACGGCATTTTTAAAAAGGTCTCGATGGCCTCAATAGTTTGTTCGGCCGCTGCCTTATAAAGACCCGCGGTTTGGCGCATATAAGGTCTGATACTGTCAGCGGCCATACCGGCTGCGATGTAGTCTGTTAACGCCATTTGATGGAGCGTGTCCGGACAGAGAATGCTCGAGCCCTGGACGGCCTCCAGCGCCTCCACGATCTGAACAGGCGCCTCCACCCAGCCAAGTCTTCGGCCCAGGCCGCGGCACCACTTCGAATTGGAATGAATGGAAAGGAAGTTCTCCGTGGGCCCCCATGAAAAATACTCCGGCGGCGTATCGGCCCAGACCAGTGCCTTATAGGCAAAGTCAATGACCAGAAAGCCGCCGACGTCTCGCGCGGCTTCCAGCGCGGCCGTTACAAAAGCGGTCGAGGGGACCTGCGATGTCGGATTGTCCGGCGCACACAGCAGAGTTACCTTCGATTTCTCGCGGCGAATACATGCGGCGAACTGGTCTTTTTTCTCTTCGGCCGCATAGCGCCATTCTTCTGTATCCAGCACGCCAAAACGCGCGATCTTTACACCTTCTTGAGAGGCGGCTTGCGAAGGATAGTTGCAGTAAGCCGGGTCAGGCAGAAGGATCGTGTCGCCGGGGTCCAGCAGGATGTGCATCAGGTTAAAGGTCAATTGCGTTGAATTGCACCCAATCGCGATATTCTCAGGGCCAAGCTGCATTGATGGGCCATAAAGATGCTTCTCGAAATCCGCCAGGGCCCGGCGGCATTCCGGCATCCCGATCGTGGGCGGGTAGGCGCCGCTGCTGTGAAACCGCGCCGGGTCATGAATAATATCCGCGTACGCCTGGCGCAGTTCATCGGGAGCCTCATGGTTGACCCACCCTCCCGAAAAGGAGATCACCTCATTCGGGTCAAGCCCCGCTTGCCTGAAGAACTGCGGGTTGGCCAGGTCCATGATCTCGCGAACCGGTGACTTGGACTTTTTAAATTGTGTAACTTTCCCGGATAAGGAGGGCTTCATCTTCTTTCCTCACAAACCATCGCTTCAACCCCATGCAGGCCCTGGCCCGTACCGGTCTTTCCACCTTTGTGTTTGCGCCAGTAGTTGGCAAGGATCGATCCCGATACATTCATCCACGGGCTGAAAATCGCCGCGGCCAATCCCACGGTAGCCAGCTTGCCCATGGTCCCCGCGATGCCGGAGGCCATGCCGCCATTCTGAAGACCGACCTCGATGGCAACCGTACGGCACGAGTCTCGATCTAATCGGAAAAGGCGGGCGGCCCAATAGCCTAAAATGTAACCGAACGTATTGTGCAATGCGGCGGCCATAAACAGCAATGCCCCGATCTTAAGCAGATGGTCGCGTCCGGCAGCCGTGGTGACGGCGGTAAAGTAAATGATCCCCGCCATTGAGAGGATCGGCATGATTCGGTGCAGGCGCTGCCAGCGCTCTTTTCGGATCGCGTTGTAGATAAAGGCCGCGACGATCGGCAGCAGCACCATGAAAATGATATCTTTCATCATCGCGAAAAACTCCACCTCCACCATCCGGCCCGCCAAGAGCTTCATCCACATGGGCGTGAGCACGGGGGCCACCAGTTGGGCCAGCGCCGTCAAGGTGACAGACAGGGCCAGGTTAGCGCCGGCGATATAGACCATGACATTGGAGGCAAGTCCGCTGGAGCATGCGCCAATGAGAATGATCCCCGCGCCGATCTCATCATCAAAGCCCAGCATCCTGGCAAGCGTAAAGCCGACCAGCGGCATGATCGTGAACTGGGCAGCGATGCCGATAAGGACCGCTTTGGGCATGCGCACGACACCCATGAAGTCCTTCACGTTCATCTGCGCGCCCATGCCGAACATCACCAGTTGAATAACCGCCATGATCAGGTGCCGGTCGCGCAGATCCGCGTTTCCGATATTGAGAAATCGCTGCGGGAAACACATGGCCGCAACCACAGCCGCGACGATGCAGACGGTAAATCGATATCCTTTCAACGCCGTGCCCGACAGGCCAATTGCCAGGAGAATGGGACAGGCGGCGGCCAGCATACGAGCCGCGGCGGGTTCTTTGTATAGGGCTCCAAAAAACAGTACGCCGAGAAAGCAAACTGCGGATAATCCTAAAGCAATTCGATAGACTGGCTTCATCATCGATCCCTGCTTTACTGTGCAGCAGCTCATTTCAACATCGGAACCACATGCTCGATCGCCAATCGCGGGCTGGCCAGCACCGGTATTGTGACTTTGCCCGCCGGCAGAGCGCTCACGACGCGCGCCATCGAGGCCTGAGCCAGAACGATAACGTCCACCCGGCCCGCGAGTTCAAGGATGCCGCCGCTTACGATCTTGTCATGCGCGCTTGTATCGCCTGCCATGAGCGCCTCAAATGCTCCTTCACACATTTTCGCCGTCACCTCGATATTGGCCGAGTGCCTCCGGATGAGTTCGACCGTAGGATCAAGAGTGCTTGGCAGCGTCGCGATCACACCGATTCGCTTGCCGATCTCAATCGCTTTCCTCGCCATGGGCTCATCTACGCGTATTACCGGTGTTTCAACTAGCTCTCGTCCCATTTCTGTTGCCTTACCTATCGACGAACAGGTCACCAGGATCGCGTCGGTCCCCACCTGGTCGGCGGAGAAGATATGGTTCACCACCCGCCGAGCGGTTCGTTTGGCCAGGTACCCGTCTTTTATAATGTCCTTGAGCAGGCTTTCATCGACCATGTGCACCGCTTCGACATCCGGCAGCAGTTGGCGGCAAAGCTCACTGAATACCCCAACCATAACAGGCGATGTGTGGATCAAGGTCAAGCGTTTTTTCTTCATAAGTTCTTTCTCTTGAGTGAGGATTTGGCGGCCGCGACAATATCCGTAAGGCCGATATGATAATAGTCCAGCAGAGCCTCCGGCTTGCCGGAACGAGGGTAAACATCCTGCAAACCCACCCGCTTGATTGGGACAGGACATTCCTCAACGCTCAATTCGGCAATCGCGCTGCCCAGGCCGCCGATGACATTGTGATCTTCAATGGTTACGGCCGCGCCGGTTTGAGCCAACAAGCTGGCAATCCCATCGCGGTCGAGCGGCTTGAGCGTATGAACATCCGCCACCGTCGCGCGGATGCCTTCTTTGCTTAGTATTTCAGCGGCCCGCAGCACACGATTGATAACAAAGCCGTTTGTGAACAGCGTGACATCTTTGCCGTGTTGTGCCAGGATGCGGATCTTGCCCAACTCGAACGGCACATGTTCGCTATCGACAATCGGGTCTCGGCCGCTTCCGATACGCAGGTAGGCCGGCCCCTCAACACTGTAAATGGCTCGCGCGGCGCAGCGTACCTGTCCTTCATCGGCCGGAACCACGACCGTGATGCCCGGTATGGTGCGCACGATGCCCAGGTCTTCAAAGAACTGATGCGTCACGCCTTCGCGTTCACCTGCGCTGATGCCGCCGTTGGCGCCGACCAGCTTGACATTCAGGTTTGGGTAGGCTGCAAAGGTGCGCACCTGTTCACAGGCCCGCATGGTGATAAAGCCCGCGTAAGTCGCCACAAACGGAATCAGTCCACAACTGGCCAGCCCGGCGGCACACGCGACGGCGTTTTGTTCTGCAATGCCGACGTCAATAAAACGGTCCGGGTATTTTCGCGCGAAATCCTTGCCCTTGACGACCAGCACTGAATCTGCGCACACCAGCACCGCCTTGGAATCCTGCTGGACAAGCTCAGTGATCGTTTCAATAAACGCAATGCGCGTATTCCCCATGACAGTCATGAGCAGGCCCCTCCCAGAATGCTCATGGCCTGTTGATATTCTTGGGCCGTCGGCACGCGCTTGTGCCAGCTATTATCACCTTCCATAAAGGGAACGCCTTTGCCCTTAATGGTATGGGCCACAATTACCGAGGGCCGATCCGTGCAGGCCTTGGCTTTTTCGATCGCCGCGAGGATCTGGCCAAAGTCGTGACCATCGATCTCCTGGCAGTGCCAGCCAAACGCCTCCCACTTGGGCAGGATCGGATACAGGCCGCTGACCTCCTGCACGGGGCCGCCGCTCTGAATGCCGTTGTTGTCCACCAGCACGATCAGCCGACCCGCTTTGTACTTGCAGGCCGCCATCGCCGCCTCCCAGACTATGCCTTCTTCGATTTCACCGTCGCCTGTGATCACATAGGTGAAATAATCATGCCCCGTGAGCCGCCCGGCCAGGACCATCCCAAGCCCGATTGAAACACCGTTGCCCAGCGAACCCGAGGTGCTGTCAATCCCCGGCGTCTTGTTCATGTCGGGATGACCCTGCAGATGCGATTCCAAGCTGCGAAGGCTCGGCAGTTTATCGGGTGAGAAATATCCCCTGCGTGCCAGGGCCGCATAGAGGCACGGACAGGCGTGTCCCTTGGACAAGATAAAACGGTCTCGATCGGCTTTCTTCGGAGCGTTTGGATCCATGTTCATAACATCAAAATACAAGGCCGTGACCAGGTCCGCTGCCGACAGCGATGCCCCCGGGTGACCGTCGCCGGCCTTGTGAATCATCGTGACGATATCGATCCGAATTTGCCGGGCGTGCTCCTCAAGCTGTCTAATTCTCTCTTGCATAGTTCCGGCAAACCCCTTGTTTTCGTCTCATCTGCTCTTGAACAATACCCGCTGAAATCCAACCCTAAATGTACCTTATATTTGATAAAAATGAAAGATTCTCCCTATATTTCAGCAAAAACTTCTTGTATCCTGAGCATTGCAGTTTTACTCGGGAGAACCAGTAGTGGATACACGATGACCCGTTTAAACGCCTTAAACGAAACGACGAACTTTATTGCAGGGAGGATAAAATGAAGATTGTCATCACAATTCTGGCGGCATCTCTTGCTTTGTCTGCCTGCACAGGCGAGCGGGATATCGAATCTAACCAGGTGCGGACTTCGCTGGACTTGGCGATAGAGGCCTCCGGCGACGGCCCTCGTCTGGCGTACGCCGCCGGCCGCCTGATGGAAAGCCTCGATGAGTTTGGGCCGGCGCGGATTATTCTCAGCAGCGGCAAGTCCGGCGACCGTTCGCCGGAAGGTTTCCATCTGTATCGGGATGCTGAAGGCGTCTACCGCATCGAAGGCTTCGGTGATTCCGGCGTACTTTACGGCGCGATGGCATTGATCGACAGGGTAAAAGAAAACGGCGGTTGGCCCAAAACGTTGGATGTTACCGAAACGCCCGCCTTCCGTCTGCGAGGTCCGTGTATCGGCATGCAGCTCACATCGATCCTGCCGGGCCGCGGCACCTATGAATACCCATACACGCCCGAGAACTTCCCCTTCTTCTACGACAAGGACCAATGGATAGAGTTCCTGGACTTCCTTGCGAATAACCGCATGAACACGCTCTACCTGTGGAACGGTCATCCCTTTGCTTCGCTGGTGAAGCTGGATGAATATCCGTATGCATTGGAGGTCTCGGAAGAGGTCTATCAGCGCAATGTCGAGATGTATCGTTTCCTGACGGAAGAAGCGGACAAACGCGGCATTTGGGTCATCCAGATGTTTTACAACATCTTCGTCTCCAAGTCGTTCGCCGAACATCATCACATCGAAACTCAGCACGCCACGCCAACGGAACTGGTGGCAGATTATAATCGCAAGTCCATCACCAAGTTCATCGAGACGTATCCCAACGTAGGGCTGCTGGTCTGCCTGGGCGAGGCCCTGAAGGGACAGGAAAACCAGGAAGCCTGGATGAATGAAACGATCATCCCCGCGGTCAAGCAGGCGATGGCCTCTTTGGGCACGCGCGCTGAGCCCCCTATCGTCGTGCGGGCCCATTCGGTCGGCAATGTCAAACAGATGGTCGAATCCGCGTTGAAGCAGTATACGAATCTCTACACGATGGCCAAGTACAATGGCGAATCGCTGACCACGTTTGAGCCGCGAGGCCAGTGGCAGCAGGTGCATCTGGACATGAGCCGCCTGGGTTCGGCGCACGTGGTCAACGTGCATCTGCTCTCGAACCTGGAGCCGTTTCGCTACGGCAGCCAGGACTTTATTCGCCGCAGTGTGCTGGCCTGCCGCGATCGACTAGGGGCCCAGGGCGTGCACCTGTATCCGCTGGCCTACTGGGATTGGCCCAATACGCCGGACAAGGTCAATCCGTATCTCAAGCAGTACAAGCGCGACTGGATCTGGTTTGAAGCGTGGGGCCGCTACCTGTGGCAGGCCGACCGCGACCTCGAGCAGGATCACCGGTATTGGGTTGGGCGGCTGACAGAAATGTACGGCAGCGCCGAGGCCGCCGAACAGATACTCACGGCCTACAATGAATCGGGGTTCTGCGCCCCGATGCTGCTGCGGCGGCTGGGGATCACCGAGGGTAATCGCCAGACGTTCTCGCTGGGCATGTTCCTGGACCAACTGGTCAATCCCGGACCCTACGGACCGGTCAGCGGGCTTTGGGAATGGCATGCCCCGGCCGGCGAACGGCTGGAGGAATATGCACGGAAGGAATGGATGCACCAGCCGCACAGCGGCGAAACGCCTGTCACGGTGATCGAAGAAGCGGCACAGCACGCGCACGTAGCGGTGCAGGCCATTGACGAAGCCGCCGGCTCGGTGACCGCCAATAAGGAAGAGTTCGAGCGGCTCCGCAACGATATCCATTGCATCGACCTGTTAACAAGGTCGTATGCCGAAAAGGTGCGGGCGGCCATCCTGGTACTGGATTACGGCTACAGCGGCCAACGCCAAAGCATGCAGCAGGCTCAAGACCACCTTGCGCAGAGTCTCGAGTTTTACCGCCAACTGGCCGAGCGTACGCGCGACACCTACCGTTATTCCAACACGCTGCAAACGGGTCACCGCCGGATCCCGATTCGCGGCATGAAGGACGACACGCCCTACTACCATCATTGGCAGCAGATGCTGCCGCTCTATGAGAAGGAATTGGAGGACTTTAAGGTTCGCGTGGCAAACCTTGAAGATAAGGCACCCCAGCGCAGTCAACCCGGCCCCCGGCTCAAGGCCGCAGCGCTTGAACTGCTAAGCACGGACTGTGAGACCTATGAAGTGAAGATTGGGGCCAAGCCTTTTACGGATCGCGATTATAGCATCCTGCAGATGGCCGAGGAACTCGAAGGCCTGACGGGCATTCGCATCTCGCACGAGGCAGGCAAGGCGGGCACGCTTAAGCCCTTGCGGCTCAAGACCGAAGTGCCCGTGCAGATCCTGATCGGCTACTTCGACGAGGACCGCAGCATCTGGGCCAAGCCGCCGAACCTGGATATCGATAGCGCCGCCGCCAAGTACGGCGGCATCGAGAGCACGATGCAGAATGCGATGCAGCTCGAATCGTGCCCAAAAGTGAATGTTCACGTATTCAGCTACCCCACTGGGGAGATCACCTTCGATCCGCGAAGCCCCGGCAGCTACCTGTTCCTGGGTGTGATCCCCACCGACACGAAAGTGACCTCCCGCGACGCCGGCATCTCCCCCGGCCGCATGTAAGGGCTTACCACCAATCAACAAGAATGAACTCTAAGGGTTTTCTACATGCGTTGTAGAAAGGCTAATCCTGAAGGGATGGAAGATAGCAGCCGGGGGGTGTGAGAGGCTGTGTCGTAATGGGGGCTTTTAATATTAAGGATAGATGATATACTGACTTGCATCCAGATGCAAGGAGGCTTTATGGCGTATCGACAAGGGAATCGAGATCAACAGACATTGTTACCGGCCAGCATTGAAGAGTA
>JAJFTK010000020.1 GCA_021372945.1 Planctomycetaceae bacterium
ATACTCTTCAATGCTGGCCGGTAACAATGTCTGTTGATCTCGATTCCCTTGTCGATACGCCATAAAGCCTCCTTGCATCTGGATGCAAGTCAGTATATCATCTATCCTTAATATTAAAAGCCCCCATTACGACACAGCCTCGAGACGCCCGTGCCACAAAAGGGGGGCTTGACGCCGACTGTACTTTCGTTACACTGTTCGGCCATGCACAAACCACCCATCATCGGTCTCCTGGGGGGCATCGGTTCCGGCAAGAGTACCGTCGCCAGAATGTTCGCTGCCTTGGGTGCGGCTGTGATTGATGCCGATTACCTTGCCCACGAGGTCTTAAATCGGCCCGAAATTGTTGAACAGCTAAAACAAATGTTTGGCTCCCGCGTAGCAAATAGTTCAGGCCAAATCGACCGCAGTAAGGTGGCAAAAATCGTTTTTGATGACAAAACCGCCCTTGATAGTCTCAATAGCGTGGTGCATCCGGAGGTAATTGCGCAGACAGAAGAGCTAATCGGTTTTTACAGGGCCGATGAGCAGACCAAGGCAATCGTTTTGGATGTTCCTTTGCTTGTTGAGATCGGCTGGCAGGATCGCTGTGATTACCTGGTTTTTGTTGAGTGCAGCCGTGAAAAAAGGCTTGAAAGAATAGCTAAAACTAGAAAAATTGATGAAAATCGGTTAAAAAAAAGAGAAAATTTTCAAATTTCACTGGACAAAAAAGCTCAACTCGCTCATTATAAGGTTGATAACAATTCTGCTGAATCAGAAGTTGCAGAGCAAGTCGCTAAGATCTTTTCAAGCATTATCAATAGCGAATAGTTCCATCAATTCGGTTTTTTCCCCGACTTTCGAGGAAACAGCCGGTATATTAAGGAGAGTGCACGTACACAAAAGCTTTTGAGCGTCTCAACGGGGGCCTTCGGATAAATAGCTTGTCGTCCGCCCCCAAGTGACACCGCATGTGCAGTTTCGACTCAGCAAAGTTTGCCTTATCCGCGAATGAAAAACTAAACCGTTTTTTTCCCCCTGGGCTTTGATTGCAGGGGAAGAACTTTAGACGAATAGAAACAATAAGAGGAGTTAACATGGCCAAAGCAATGGCAAAAACCCGTAAGAAACGAACTTCGAAAAAGAGAACTGATGAACTGAATCAGGAAGAAGAATTGAACGAACAGCAGGAACAGGAGCAATCCCAGGCGCCGCAAGCGTCTGTTCAAACTGCTGAACCGGTTATGGAAGAGGAGCCGCAATCTGAGACCGAACAAAAAGCTCAGCCGGAACAAAGACAGCCTGCCGCTCAGGCGCAGGCCCCTGCCCGGCAAGTTCCCCAAGACGAATCCGTCCATGCCAAATATGAGCGGATCAAACGCGGCAACCTGCATATTGCCGACCTGCAGAACCTCGGGGTAACCGAACTGCACAAGATCGCCCGCGATGAAAACATCACCGACTACATGGGCATGACCAAGCAGGAACTGATTTTCCGCATCCTGAAGGAGCGTATCCGCCAGGACGGCCTCATGTACGGCGAGGGCGTGCTGGAGATCCTGCCGGACGGTTTTGGTTTTCTGCGCAGCCCCAAGTACAACTACCTGGCCTCGCCGGATGATGTGTATGTGTCGCCGTCGCAGATCCGCCGCTTTGGTCTGCGCAGCGGTAACATCGTGCAGGGCCAGATCCGCCCGCCGAAGGAAAGCGAGAAGTATTTCGCGCTGCTTCGCGTGGAGGCGATCAACTACCAGGAACCGGATAAACTGGCCGAAAAGGTGGTCTTCCGCGACCTGACGCCGCTGCATGCCGAAGAACGTCTCCGGCTCGAAACCACGCCGCAGGAAATGAGCATGCGCATCATCGACCTGGTCACGCCGATGGGTAAGGGCCAGCGCGGCCTGATCGTGGCCCCGCCGCGTACCGGCAAGACGGTGCTCCTGCAGAAGATGGCCAATGCCATCAGCGCCAACCACCCGGAAGTGAAGATGATCGTGCTGCTGATCGACGAGCGTCCGGAAGAAGTGACGGACATGGAACGCAAGACCTCCGACGATGTCGAGGTCATCAGTTCGACATTCGACGAGCCGACCGCGCGTCACTGCCAGGTCGCCGAAATGGTGATCGAAAAGGCCAAGCGCATGGTCGAGTACGGCGAGGATGTCGTCATCCTGCTGGATTCGATTACCCGTCTGGCCCGTGCTTACAATACCGAGATGCCGCACTCCGGCAAGATCCTCACCGGCGGCGTCGACGCCAATGCGATGCAGATGCCCAAGCGGTTCTTCGGCGCTGCCCGTAATATCGAGAACGGCGGCTCGCTGACGATCATCGCCACGGCCCTGATCGATACCGGATCGAAGATGGACGAAGTCATTTTCGAAGAGTTTAAGGCAACCGGAAATTCCGAACTGCACCTGGACCGACGCCTGGTCGAACGCCGGACCTATCCGGCCATCGACATCAGCAAGAGCGGTACCCGCCGCGAGGAATTGCTCCTGGACCCGCGAGAGCTCGAGCTGGTCTATCGTCTCCGCAAGGTCCTCAGCGAAATGAACCTGGTCGAGTCAGTCGAACTGCTGAAAAACCGCTTGGCCAAGACCAAGTCCAATGCCGAGTTCCTGATGACCCTCAAACTCGATTAAGCCTTTACAATTTGTTCGCTTTCGATACAATCAGAGTTCCGGCATCCGTTATGTCGGAACTCTTTCTTTTTGGTACCGCCGGCATCCTGCCGGCATAGAATCAACAATGAATTGAGAACCACGAACTAATAATGCGAGAAATCCCCAGCATCTACGATCCGGTGACCGTCGAAAAAGAAGCCCTCAATCTTTGGGAGCAGGGCCGCTTCTTTCATGCGGATGAGACAATCGACAATCCCAAAGGTACCTATGCGATCGTGATTCCTCCGCCCAATGTGACGGCTGCCCTTCACCTGGGCCACGCCCTCAACAATACGCTCCAGGATATACTGATTCGCTGGCGCCGCATGCAGGGCTATAGCACCCTGTGGATGCCCGGCACCGACCACGCGGGCATTGCCACGCAGACGGTCGTCGAAAAGCGCCTCTTGGCAGAGCAGGGCAAACGCCGGACCGATTTTGCACGTGAGGAGTTTGTCGCGCACGTCCAGTCCTGGAAGGATGAATACGAGGCCCGCATCCTTCAGCAGCTTAAGAGCATGGGCTGCTCGTGCGACTGGCCCCGCACCCGCTTTACCATGGACGAGACTTGCGCCAAGGCCGTCCGCACCGTCTTTTTCAACCTGTTCAAAGATGGCCTGATCTATCGCGGCAAGCGGTTGGTCAACTGGGACCCCGCCACGCAGACCGTTCTGGCCGACGACGAGGTCGAACACCAGACGGTCCAGGGTTTCTTCTGGTACCTGCGCTATCCGCTTGTTGAGCCGGTTGAATGTAACACGGGCATCCTGCCCGTGAATTCTGGTAACACGAGCATCTTGCCCGTGGAAGATGCTATCCGCATGCGCCAAGGCGCTCATCTGCCGCATTGGACAAAGGAAGACGCAGTCTATGCAGTATCATTTAGATTAGCCGACTCCTTGCCTGCACGAATACTTGAGGCATGGCAAATAGAGCGTCAAAGCATTTTGCAGCGTGCGAAGGATCAGAAACGTGAATTGACCGAATTTGAACGCCAGGAACTTGAGCGTCTTTATGATGAACGCATTGAATCCTATCTTGATGCAGGTCACGGCGAATGTGTATTACGTGATCCGCGCGCAGCAGGCATTTTGGCCGATGCGCTCAACTACTTTGATGGGCAGAGATACCACCTGGTTGCGTGGGCGATAATGCCCAATCACGTGCATGTCATCCTAAAGCCGATTCAGGGGGACAAATTATCTGAGATCCTGCATTCATGGAAGTCGTACACGGCAAACGAAATCAATAAAGCGCTTGGCCGTGAAGGCGGATTATGGATGGTGGAATATTATGACCATTTGATCCGTAACGAAGCGGATTTGCAGAATCAAGTTGCCTATGTACTGGGGAATCCTGGTAAGGCCGGTCTTCAGGATTGGCAATGGGTCGGCCAGTGTGGATTGGACAAAATGCACGGGCAAGATGCCCGTGATACGGACACGGGCATCTTGCCCGTGATACTGACGCATGTTACCGTCGCCACGACGCGGCCGGAGACGATGCTCGGCGATACCGCGGTGGCGATGAATCCCGCCGACCCGCGCGCCAAATACCTCGTCGGCAAGATGGTTCGCCTGCCGATCGTGGGCCGACTTATCCCAATTATTGCGGATGATCACGTCGTCCTGCCCGATCCGAACAGCGCCGATGAAAAAGCAAAATTCTCAACGGGCTTCCTGAAGGTCACTCCCGCGCATGACCCGGACGACTACGCGATCGGTCAGCGCCACGACCTGCCGATCATCAACGTGATGGCGCCGGACGGCTCCATCAGCGAAAAGTTCGGCTGGACCGATTGGGACGCCATCAAGAATCCTGATGTCGAAAACGTCATCGGCATGGATCGCTTCGAGGCGCGTGAATCCATTGTCGAGTGGTTCCGGCAGGAAAAGCTGCTCGAGGACGTTCGCGACTATGCCCACGAGGTCGGCCACAGCTACCGCAGCCATGTTCCCATCGAGCCGTACCTGTCCGATCAGTGGTACATCGCGGTCAAGAAGCCGATCGATCACCTTTCGCAGAAATTCGGCACCGGCCTGATTGAAGGCACCGATGTGCCGGTTAATTCGCTGGCAGGCCTTGCTCTCAAACCCCTGCTCGACAAACGGCTCAAATTCATCCCCGACCGTTATACGAAGAATTACCAGACGTGGCTGGAAAACCTCCGCGACTGGCCCATCAGCCGCCAACTCTGGTGGGGCCATCAAATACCGGTTTGGTCAACTGACATGAAACGGCCGACTCAAGGAGATTTGACACCTGTTGATGGCGAGTTATCTGAGGAAATTGCTGACAAGCTCAAAAAGACAATTGAAGATTATGAACACACAGGGGTTATTTCCTTCAAAAATCATGCCCATTTCCAACTGCCGCATCCTGATAAGCAAGATTGGATCAGAATATATAAATGCGTCGATTCTGACAACAAAGAATTTGAAGAAAAGCTCGAAAAGGATGGCTGGGTTCGCGATGGCGATGTTCTGGATACCTGGTTCTCCTCGGCATTGTGGCCGTTTAGTACGATGGGCTGGCCGGATGAGAGTGAGACGCTCAAGAAGTTCTACCCGACCGATGTGCTCTGTACGGCCCGCGAGATCATCACGCTTTGGGTCTCGCGTATGGTGATGATGGGGCAGTACTGCATGGGCGATATTCCCTTCAGCGACGTTTATATCCACGCGATGATCCAGGACGGCCTGGGCCGCAAGATGAGCAAGAGCCTGGGCAACGGCATCGACCCGCTGGTCGCCATCGACAGCCACGGCGCCGACGCGATGCGCTTCACACTGGCCAGTATGACCACGGACACGCAGGATGTCCGCATGCCGGTGGCGGAACTAACGCTGCCCGATGGCCGCGTTGTCAACAGCTCGCCAAAGTTCGACATCGGCCGCAACTTCTGCAACAAGCTCTGGAACGCCTCGCGTTTTGCGATGATGAACCTGGAAGGCGCTGATCCGGAAGCCTTTGATCCCGCGCAGATGACTCTGACGGATAAATGGATACTCTCTCGTCTGGCGCAAACGATTGCCGCGGTTACTTCAGGGCTTGAAGCGTTCAAATACAATGAACCGCTTAATGAACTCTATAGATTCTTCTGGAACGATTTCTGCGACTGGTATCTGGAATGGGCCAAGCCCCGCATGCAGGACCCTGCGCAAAAGCCAGTCGCGCAAAATGTCCTTGCCTTTGTGCTCGACCAGGCGCTTCGCCTGCTGCACCCGTTCGTACCGTTCATCACCGAAGGCATTTTTCAGAACCTAAACGCGATCATGCCCCGGCGAGGACTCAAGGGCATCGTGCCGCTGGAGACTGCTCAATCGATCATGATCGCTCCGTGGCCGCAGGCCGACCAGGCTTGGATTTGTCTCAAAAGCGAGCGCCAGATCGAGCGCATCCAGAACGTCGTCCGCGCCATCCGTGATGTCCGCAGCCGCTACAATATTGTGCCCTCCAGGCCGTTGGTCTGCTCGGCGGCGGCTCCTGGTGAGGCTGCTTCGCACCTGAATGCCAATGCTGCTTTGATCAGCCAGCTTACCAATCTGAGCAGCTTTGCCGCGGCGGAGAATTCCGGCAAGCCGGAGAAGGCCGCCGCCGTGGTGGTCGAAGAGGTTCAGCTTTATGTGCATGACGTGATCGACCCCGAGGCCGAACGTCAGCGTCTTTTGAAACAAAAAGATTTTATCGAAAAGGGCATCAAGCCCCTGTGGGCCAAACTGAACAATGAGAATTTCATCAGCCGCGCCGCGCCCGAGGTGGTGGAGCAGAGCCGCCGCAAACTCAGGGAACTGACCGACCAGCTCGCCGCCGTCGAAAACCTGCTGGCCGAATTGAAATAGAATACCAGGACTTATTTAGACAGGATTTACATGATTAACAGGATTTTCAATAAGAGACTTTATCCTGTAAATCTCGTCAATCCTGTCGAAAAGAAATCATAAGCGCAAGAAAAAGATGTCGTGGAAAGAGGACAGCTTATGGAAATCGCGGCAGAGTTGGTGCAGATCATTATCAATGAAGAAGTCGATCAGCAGATTGTCGTCGTCCGCGAATCGGCAGGGCAGCAGCGGGCCTTTCCCATCGTCATCGGCATGCCCGAGATCCTTGCCATCGACCGCCGCCTCAAAGGCATCGAGCTTCCGCGCCCCATGACGCACGACCTGCTCGAAGAGATCATCGAACAGATGGGCGGCGTTCTCCAGAAGGTCGTCATTACCGAATTGCGCGAACACACGTTCTACGCAGCTCTGCACGTTCTTCAGGATGGTGAAATGCTGGAGATTGACAGCCGTCCGTCGGATGCCCTGGCATTAACCGCCGGCCGTTCCATCCCCTTGTTTGTCGATGACCAGATCTTTGAGCAATTGAAGATGTAGGCGGCACGTCCGTGGAGGACACAATATCTTTGAGTGTTCACTTTTTTTCAGTAGAAGAAGTAAGGCTTGATATGATGATCAGCCCCACGCCGATGCACAGCAGCGAGTCGGCCGCGTTGAAGGTCGGCCAGTGATGCGGGCCTACGTATACATCGATAAAATCCCGCACGCCGCCGCCATGGAACAGCCGGTCATACAGGTTTCCGGCGATGCCGCCGGCGGTGCAGCCCATCGCGAACATGACCAACTTGTCCCGCACGCGCCCGGTAAAAAAGATCACGATTTCCGTCACAAGCGCCGCGGCGGAAATAAGCACCAGAAAACCTCGCCACCCCTGAAAAATGCTGAAGGCCGCGCCTTTGTTCTCGGCCAGGATGAAATTCAGAAAACCCTCGATCAGGACGACCTGCTGCCCGGGCACGGTCGCCAGCCATTCAAACACGGCGTGTTTGCTCCAAAGGTCAAGGATCGTTCCGCCGATCGCCGCCGGCCAAAACAACAGGATTGCCGTGGACCACGCCAGTCGCTGCATGCTGTTTTCAGAAGCGCCCTTATCTGTCATCCGACCGGATCCGCCTCTATTTTGAATAGCGATCAATGAGCTGCTGCAGTTTCGGCTGATCGGGCTTGAGCTGCAGAGAGATATTCCACTGTTCCAGCGCCTGCGCCTGCAGGGCCTCGTTATTATTCTCCTTTACGGCTTGCAGCATATACGCCACGCCGAGCCCTTTTCGCGCCATCCAATCGTTCTGATCTGCCTCGACAGCCCTGCGATAGCTTTCGACCGCCTCCTGCGTTTCTTTAAGTTTGAGTTGAGCAAACCCCAGGTACTGGTAAGCGATCCCATTCTGAGGCTCCATCGCGATCACGTCGGCCAGCAGTTCCTTGGCCGAACTGTATCTGCCTGAACGCAAATAGGCCCTTGCCAGCGAGATCATCAGTTCCGGCGTATTGCCCTGCAGTTCCAGGGCCCGGCGATAGGAATCGATTGCCTGCACGTGGTCCTTCTGTCCTTCGAACACATCCCCCAGCAGTTTTTCGGGTTCGGCCTGCTGCGGCTGCAGCGTCTTGGCGTTCTGCGCATAAGCCAGCGCATTGTCATATTCTTTCAGTTCCAGGTAGGACTGCGCCGCACCAACGTTCGCCTCGTAATGTTTCGGATCGAGCTGTACCGTCGTGACATACGCCTTGGCGGCCCGCGCCCATTGCTTGAGGACCTGGTAAACTTTGCCCAGGTTGAAAAAATCCTTCACCGACCAGGGGTCGTAGGTGGTCGCGTTCTCGTACGCCGCGGCGCTATCCTCATACCGCTGCATGTTCTGCAGGATGTCCCCCTTCAGCGAGTACGCCAGGGCGAACTTCGGGTCCAGTTCCAGGGATGAATTCAGTTTCATCAGCGCCTGCTCGCGGTCATTCAGATCGTTGAGCATCATGGCATCGACATACAGGCTCACGGCCTGCGATTGCGCGTCTTGGGTCTCGGGTTGTTCCGGGGCGGCTTGCTGCTCTGCGGCAGGCGGCTTTGGCTGCGATGCAGCGCACCCCCCGAGCCACAGAAGACCTGCCGACAACGCACAACTAAATAGGACGGGCATTCTCAACTGCCGTATGAACATAGAATTAGTCCTTTCCCTCGGTTCTCCTGAATAAACTGGAGTCTCTGAATAGACAATAAAACATAAATCGCGATTATAGCAAAATCAACGGGCCTGTCAAAGCCTTTTCAAAACATTATACTGTTATGGCTCGGTACTGTCCTAAATCCTTTTGAGCTTGCGCCGACCTGACAAACTGGTTCGATTCCGATTGACACTTCAGCCGATTTTCCTTACACTAAAAAATCTTTTCGAAATACACCTTAATCCTGACTGGAAAGGCATTAACAAAGGATGTCGACCAAACTTAGAAAAAGACCGTGCGTCATGATCATTCGGGACGGCTGGGGCTTTAATCCTGACCCGCGCGAAGACAAATTCAACGCGATCAAGGTTGCCGAGCCGCCGGTTGACGCCCGTTTAATGGCCCA
The DNA here is from genome assembly GCA_021372945.1 of Planctomycetaceae bacterium. GTDB lineage: Bacteria > Planctomycetota > Phycisphaerae > Sedimentisphaerales > Anaerohalosphaeraceae > 4572-13. The sequence continues at coordinate 9,054 of JAJFTK010000020.1, forward strand.
GTATCCCAACAGCCTGATCCGTACATGCGGCGAGGATGTGGGCTTGCCCGAGGGCACGATGGGCAACAGCGAAGTCGGCCACCAGAATATCGGCGCCGGCCGCATCGTTTACCAGGACAGCGTCCGCATCACGGTGGCTATTCGTGACGGCAGCTTTTTTGAAAACAAGATTCTAAACGCGGCCATCGATAACTGCCTCAAGAATAAAACCAAGCTGCACCTGATGGGCCTGTGCAGCGACATCGGCGTCCATTCGCTTTTGGGGCATCTCTACGCACTGCTTCAATTGGCAAAGAAGCGCGGGCTCAAGGATGTTTACCTGCACGCCTTTACCGATGGCCGCGATTCGCCGCCGACCAGCGGCCGCGGCTACCTGGCCCAGATCGAAGCCCAAATGGCCCAGATCGGCGTCGGCAGCGTCGCCTCCGTTATGGGCCGCTTCCACGCGATGGATCGCGACAAACGGTGGGAGCGCGTGCAGCAGGCCTACCGCTGCATCACCGAAGGCGTCGGCAATAAGGCCAATAGCGTTTCGGAGGCCATCGAGCAAAGCTACGCCAAAAATGAGACGGATGAGTTTATCGTGCCGACCAACATAGTTGGCGCCGACGGCAAACCAAAGGCTCTCGTGCGGGATAATGATAGCATCATCTTTTTCAATTTCCGCGGCGACCGCCCGCGTGAGATCACGCATGCCTTCCTGGATGATCCCTTCAGCGGCTTTGAGCGCATCGCATGGCCGCATGTCCATTACGTCTGCATGACCGAGTACGAGGCCGCCATCAGAACGCCGGTTGCCTTTGCGCCCGAGCGCGATATGCCTAATATCGCCGGCGAGTACTTCAGCAAACTTGGTCTTAAGCAGTTCCGCTGCGCTGAAACGGAAAAGTACGCTCACGTCACCTTCTTCTTTAACGGCGGCCGTGAAGCGCCTTTCGAGGGTGAGGACCGCCAGATCATCCCATCGCCCAAGGTCAAGACATACGACCTTCAGCCTGAGATGAGCGCCAACCTCGTCTGCGATGAGATCTGCTCCCGTTTAGATTCCAAGAAGTACGATGTGGTCATCTGCAATTTCGCCAACCCGGACATGGTCGGCCATACCGGCGTTCTTGAAGCCGCCGTGGCTGCCTGCAAGGTGGTCGATGCGTGCGTCGGCAGGATCATCGACAAGACCCTGGCTCTTGGCGGCAGCGCGGTCGTGTTGGCCGATCACGGCAATTTCGAGCGGATGTGGGATGTCAAAAACAATATGCCGCACACGGCGCACACGGTTGGCGATGTGCCGTTCATCGTGGTCGATAACGATTTCAAAGGCCGCAAGATGGTCAATGGCCGCCTGGCCGATGTGGTGCCGACCATGCTGGAAGTGATGGGCCTGCCCGTGCCGGCCCAGATGACCGGCAAGAGCCTTCTACTATAAATTTAAACCACGGATGCATGGAAGTACACTGAAAGCAATATAGGTGTTTAGACATTTGGTGCCATTCCGTGTATTCCGTGGTTAAGGTCTTAATGCAAATGGCCAAGATTGCAGTTCTTGATGATGCAATGATCAACATGATCGCCGCCGGAGAGGTGATTGAACGCCCCGGCAGCGTGGTCAAGGAACTGCTCGAAAACAGCATCGACGCCGGCGCCTCCAGCGTTGCCGTCGAGGTCGAAGAGGGCGGCCGCGACCTCATCCGTGTCATCGATGACGGCGCCGGCATGGACAGCGGCGATCTGGCCCTGGCCTTTGAGCCGCATGCCACCAGCAAGATCCGCACGGATGCCGACTTGGCGGCCATCCACACCATGGGCTTTCGCGGCGAGGCGCTGGCCAGCATTGCTGCGGTCGCCAGGGTGTCGGCGACCAGCCGCACCGCGGATTCCATCAGCGGCTGTCGCGTCGAGATCGACTGCGGCCGGACAGTCGCCGTCCGGCCCTGCGCCGCCGCCGTCGGCACAACCATCGAAGTCCGCAATCTGTTTTATAAGCTGCCGGCCCGCCGCAAGTTCCTGCGCAGCGCCAACACCGAGATGTCGCATATCAGCGAGCATTTCACGCGCATTGCCCTTGCCCAGGACGGGTTGGAACTGGCGCTTTCGCACAACGGCCGCCAGACGTGTCACCTGCTCAGCGGGCAGGGGATCCGCGAGCGGGTTGCCGTCCTCTTCGGCGAAGGTCTGGCCGAGGACCTCATCGAGACCAGCCGCGCCGAACGCGGCATCCAGATCCGCGCCTTCCTGGCCAAACCCGCCGCCGCCCGCGCGGGCAGTTCCTATCAATACGTCTTTCTCAACGGCCGCTTTATCCGCGACAAGTTCATCCTGCACGCCGTCAAGGAGGCCTATCGCGGCCTGATGGAGCCCAACCGCTTTCCTGTGGTCTTTCTGTTCGTTCGCATACCGCCCGAGGACTTCGATATCAATGTTCACCCCACCAAGGTAGAGGTCCGTTTCGATAACGCCAATCTTGTCCATTCCGAGGTCCTCTCCGCGCTGCGCGACAAACTTCTCAGCGCTAACTTGGATGTCGGCGGCTCCTTTCCTGCCGACCGCGATATTGCGTTTGACAGCCTTCGGCCCGCGGACTCTCCGCAGGAGGCCGCCCGCAAGCAGCGCGTTCAGCAGGCCATGGAAGATTTCTTCGATAAGCCCGCGCCATCGCGGCGGCAGAACGCCTTCGAGTTTCAGCCGTCTGATTCGAATACCCGTGCGATGCCGCGCCCGCGTCCGCAGATCGAGGATTTTCCATCCTTCGAAACGCCCGCCGTTCAGAGTGCCGGGGCGGTGAAGAATTTCCTGCAGGTGCATAACAGTTATATCCTCATGCAGAGCGAGGATGGTTTTGTCGTTATCGATCAGCACGCTTTACACGAGCGCATTCTTTACGAGCAGATGTGCCGGCGTCTTCGCGAGGGCAGCCTGCCGTCGCAGCGTCTGCTGATGCCGCACGCCTTCGAAGTGACCCGTGCTCAGCTTGGCGTCTTTGAGTCGCGCAGGCAGCTCTTTGAAAATCTCGGTATGGAACTTGACCTGTTTGGTCCCGGCACGCTGGCCCTTCGGGCCTTTCCGGCTCTTTTGGATCAAGTCGATCCCGTCGAGTTTACCCGTGAAATGCTCGATAAGCTTGCCGATGAAGCCGCCGAGACTGATGCCGAGCGGCTGCTGCACGAACTGCTGGATATGGCCGCCTGCAAGGCCGCGATCAAAGCGGGCCAGCCTCTGAGCGACGATGAGATCGCCCAGCTCCTAAAGGATAAGGACATTGTCCAGCGGACCAGCCGCTGCCCCCACGGCAGGCCGACCACGATCGCCTTTTCTCTTAAGGAACTCGAGAAGCAATTTAAGCGAACCGGCTTTTAAATGTTAAATTTGAAATTTCAAATCTCGAATTATATTAAAACGATGGTTTGCATACCGTTGCTCTGTCTATTTGCCTGTTCAAAAACTGCTCCATCCGCGGATGTATCCGGTAACAAGTCGATGCGCCTGATTTCGATGGCGCCCAATATAACCGAGATCCTTTTCGAATTGGGTTTGGATACAGAGATCGTCGGCGTTACCTCGGATAGCGACTACCCGCCGCAGGCTGCTCAAAAGCGCAAGGTCGGCTCGTTCTGGCAGCCCGACATCGAGGCGGTCCTGGCCTGCCGCCCTACGCTGGTAGTTACCGAGAGCTTTCCGCAGCAAAGCACGCTGGCCGCGCGACTTGAAAAAGTGGGTTGTAAAACGCTCGTTGTCGATGTCTGGAGCCTGAACCAGCTTTATACTTCAATTGCTGCCATTGGCCAGGCCGTCGATCGCCGCGATCAGGCGCAGACGCTTGTTGACCGTCTGCAAAGCAAGCAGAACGAAATCGCAGCACGGCACCAGGACGCTGCAAATAAACCAAAGGTCCTCTGGGTGATTCAGCGTCAGCCCCTGCTGGCCGCTTCGCCAAAGGCCTTTGGGACCGAGTTGATCAATATCTGCGGCGGGGTGAACGCCGTCACGGATACGTTTTACCAGTACCCTCCGATCAATACCGAATCGCTGCTTGCGGCGATGCCCGATATCATCATTGAACCTTCCGAGGAAAACGTGAATCCAACGGCTCAGCTTCAAATGGCCAAAGCATTCTATGCCAGGTTCTCCGGCATTCCCGCCGTTCGCGACGGCCGCATCTATGTGGTCGATGCCGACAAGGTCTCGCGTCTGGGGCCGCGCATCGATGGGGGCATGGAACTTGTCGAACAGTGCCTCTGGCCGGGAGGACAGCCGTGAATATACTCACGCCTCAAAAGCTGTTCGTTCGCTTGCTGCTGGCGGCGATCGTTCTGGCGATCCTCATGTCCGCCTGTATGTTCGTGGGCTCGGAACCCATCTCGTTTGGCAAGGTGCTCGAAGGCCCCGGGCCATCCGGTTTTAATCTGGATTATACGATCTTCATGCAGGTGAGGCTTCCGCGCGTGATCCTGGCCGCCATCGTCGGCGCGGCGCTGGCCTGCGCGGGCGTCATCTTTCAGACCATCCTCCGCAACCCGCTGGCCGATCCCTATATCCTCGGCATCTCCAGCGGCGCCGGTCTGGGTATCATGCTGGCCGTGATGCTCGGCTGGACATGGTCGTTTGCCGGTCTTTCGCCGGTCATGTTGGCGGCGTTTGCGGGCGCCATGGCTGCTGTCTGGCTCGTCTGGGGCATCGGGCGGTTCACCGGCCGCTCACAGGTCACCGGTTTGCTGTTGGCCGGCGTGGTCGTCAACGCCTTCTTCTCGGCCGTCATCATGTTTCTGACTTCCATTGCCAAGGCCTTCCAGTTGCAGACCACGCTCTTTTGGCTGATGGGCAGCTTCGCGGAAATCGAAAACACAAATCTGTTATTCGCCTTCGGCGGCGTTTGTCTGGCCGGAATCGTTGTTCTGATGCTGCTGGGCACGCGACTCAACCTGCTCAGCTATGGCGCTGACCAGGCCCGCGCTATGGGAGTGCCCATCGAGCAAACCTGCCGCTTGGCGTTTGCCTGCGCCGCCCTAATGACCGCGGTTGCCGTCTCGCTCAGCGGTCTTATCGGTTTTGTCGGCCTGATCGTTCCCCATGCCGTCCGACTCGTTGCCGGCTCTGACCATCGCCAGCTTATTCCCCTCAGCGCTCTTACAGGTGCTTCCTTTCTGGTGGTCGCCGATGCCGCCGCACGTTTTGTGGCTGCCCCGGCGATGCTGCCCGTTGGGGTCATCACCGCACTGACCGGCGGACCGTTTTTCCTGTTCCTGCTCATACGCTATACAAAGAACATTCATTGGGGGCATCTGTGAACCTCATTGAATTTCAGAATGTCAGTTTTGCCTATGGCACGCAGCCGGTCCTGCACGACCTGTCCGTCAAAATTGAGGCAAATTCATTTTGGACGATTATCGGACCAAACGGTTCCGGCAAAAGCACTTTTCTTGGCCTTCTTTCAAATATCTTACACCCACAAAAAGGCATGGTTTTACTTGAGAATACGCCGGTATCCCAATATTCAGGCCCCTCTCTTGCTTCAAAAATAGCTCTTGTGCGTCAGGAATTTATTCCGGTGTACGGTTTTTCAGTTTTTCAAACTGTTCTAATGGGCCGATTTAACTATTCAAAAGGACTGCTCTTTGAAAGTGAAGGTGACCGCCAGGCCGCCAAAGATGCCCTCGAAGCGACCGACACCCTCGATCTGGCCGACAGGTCCATTTCGCATCTTTCCGGCGGAGAACGTCAGCGGGTCTTTGTTGCTCGCGCGCTGGCCCAGGAAACCCCCATTTTGCTCCTGGATGAACCGACAAGTCATCTCGATTTAAAGCACCAGGTAAAAATCTTCGACCTGCTCAAACAAATGCAGATGCAAAAGGGTAAAACTATAGTGCTGGTTTCGCACGACGTGAACCTGGCTTGTCAGTACACCGACAATGTACTGCTGCTGGACAGGGGTCAAAAGGCGTTCTTTGGTACGCCCGCTGAAATCATGGGCTCAGGAAGGATCGAATCCGTATTTCAGGTGACCGGGTTTCATGGAACAATTGGAAAGGGGGGCTTTTTCATGCCCCTGGGGCGGCTTTCAAAGGACAAGAGCCCATAATTTCGTTGTCGATTCGGCTTATTTAAGGTAACATATAAGGTTTGTTTTTTAGATGAATGAAGTTTTGTCTGGTGCACATTAACCCGGAAGGCGCACAATAAGTGACAAAAAAAAGGGGTCAACAATTGAAAAGGGACATGAAGAAACCGGCGCCGACCGTGCATGACAAAAACGCCGGAACGGCTTCTGATGACAAGGCGGGATCGTCTATCCCCAAAAAATCTACATGGATGACGCCTGATCAGCTTGCGCAGTTCCGTAAGCTCCTTCTCAAAAAACTCGCAGAAATTACCGGCGACGTCGATCATATCGAATTAGGCGCGCTCAAGGTTTCGCGCGGCGATGCCGCCGGCGACCTTTCGAGCATGCCCATCCACATGGCCGACATCGGAAGCGACAACTACGAACAGGAGTTTGCGCTGGGCCTGATGGACAGCGAACGGCATATGGTCCAGGAGATCATCGCCGCCTTGAAGCGGATCGAAAACGGCACCTACGGCATCTGTGAGGGCACCGGCCAGCCTATCCCCTTGTCGCGGTTGACCGGGATCCCGTGGGCACGCTACTGCGTCAAGTATGCCCAAATGATCGAAAAAAGCCAACCCTCACAGTTCGCGCGGCCGCAGGGCGGCGGCGATTCGCCGGAACATGACGAAACGGCTTCGCGTTCCGAGCAGACGCAGGCAGAAGATAATCTTGAAAACGAAGGATCGGCCCAATGACCGGTTCGCGGTTTTAGAGGAAGTTTTAGACCATGGATTTTCGTTGTCCGGTATGCCAAAAAGCAGTTCCTTCTCCGACCACGCGGCCCGATGGCAAAAAAACGATTAACGCCTCTCACTTTCCTTTTTGCAGCAGGCGATGCAGGCTGATCGACCTGGGCGCTTGGCTCAATGGAGATTACGGGATCCCCGTTGAGCAGGAATCCCCGCCGGATGAAGTATCCGGCGATTCGCAGTAAGTGCTTTCACCCGTGAAAGGATGAATTTGGTAGAACGCTATTCGCTCAAACGCATCTGGGAAGATCTGGCCATGCCGGATCTGGCGATCAGCATAAAGCTGGCCGTCGGACCGACCAAGCTGGTGCTGGCCTTTTGCGGCATTGTGCTGATTTGCTCGCTGGGCTATCTGATGGATTTGGCAGGTAAAAGCGTCGTGATCGGTCCTGCCGAAATACAGGGAGAGCAAAAAACCGAATTGGACGTTTATATCGCCGACCCCGCTCATACGCGGCAGTTTATCGAGGCAAACCGCGAGACGGCCCCCCGCAAGGGAGTTTTCAATGTGCTTTGGTCATTTACGTCCGCCCGCTTTCATGATTCCACGCTTCAATTGCTCAATCTCGGGAATGCCAACATCTTCGCCAACGTCAGATTCGCCATCCACAACCTGTGGTTGTGCATCCGCGCCGTTGCCTGGGCCTTTATTTATCACCCCGTTTACAGCACGTTCTTTTTTGTCGCGATTTTTATCGTGAGCGTTTTTTTCGGAGGCGCCATTTGCCGCTGTGCCGCCCTTGAATTTGCCCGAAATGAAAAACCCGGCCTGGTCGAGGCCCTGCGTTTTGCGTGGGAGAACTTCAGAGCGTTTGTTTGCGCTCTGCTGATTCCGCTGGGTCTGGCGTTGCTCCTGATCCTGCTTTTGCTGGGCGCGGGGCTGGTCTGTGCCGTGCCCTGGATAGGAGAACTGTTTGTGGGCGCTCTATTCGGCTTCATTCTTTTGGCAGGATTGCTCATCGCGATCCTGTTGGTCGGCCTGGCGGCCGGCGGGCTGCTGCTGTTCCCGTCGGTTGCTTATGAAAAGACAGGCGGCCTGGACGCGGTGGGTCGATCCTTCGCCTACCTGCTCAATCGTCCTCTATGGATGATGTATTATTTGTTTATTTCAGCGGTCCTGGGTACATTCTTCTACCTGGTCTTTCGCTGGCTTGTCTTCGTCATTTTGAAGATCACCTATGCGATGCTCTCGCTGGGCATGACCCTCGGCGGACAGCCGCAAAAACTCGAGCGTATCTGGCTGCCTCCACAATTTTTCGGATTTGTTCAGCGGGCCTCCGAAAACGCGTCGCTGAGCGAAACTGCTGCTTCGATGCTGATCTATTTCTTTTTGCTGCTGATCTTAAGCCTGTTGATTTGTTATATCGTGAGCTTTCTCTTCAGCGCTGCCGCGGTCATCTATGCGCTGCTTCGCAAAAAAGTGGACCGTGTTGAACTGGACCATATTTTCGTACATCTTGATTATTTCCGCGGTGCTAACCAGGGATAAGGGAAGAACATGCCTCAAAGCAAAATAAACATCGAGAACGGCCAACCGCAGTATGGGCCCAATGGCGCCAAAGGACTGCTTCGATTCCGGCGGCCCTTGATCGTTGCGGCGCATATTGCCTGTTTCACCGCCGCTTTGCTGCTGGCGTTCCTGTTCGCGTTCAACATGCAGTTGCTGCGAAGATGGTTCATTTATCAATTTCCGGTCCTCCTGGCGGCGGCGCTTCTGGTCAAATTGCTGGTCTTCGGCAAGACAAAGCAATACCGCGGCTGGTGGCGATATGTCGGCCTCAGCGATTTATTGCAGATCGCCAAGGCCTCGCTGATCAGCACCATTATACTGATCGCGCTGTGGTACAGCTACAGTTATTGGGGCCGGTATCTGGTCCCTGATCGGGCGATTGAAAGCGTCACGAAAACGATGGCGCAGTTGGAGACGCGGGCCCGCGACGCCTTCAGCCGCGAAGAGGCTAACAAATTTCAGCAGCAGTATGAAAATCTGAAGGGCCTCTATTATATGCTGCAGATCAGCCGTATCGGCCAGGAGGGCGCCAGCATCGAAGCGTTGCCTTTGAACAGTCCGGAACGGTCCGAGCTGGAACGCAAGCATGTCGAACTCCGCAATGCGCAGCGGACCATCGAGGCCGTCATCATGCTCGACATGTTCACGACCATCATGGTGCTCTCGGCATTGCGGATGCTCGTTCGCCTCTATCATGAGGAATTCTTTTCCGAAAGCCGCAGCAACGCCCGACGCCTTCTCATTGTCGGCGCAGGCAACGCCGGCGAAGCGCTCCTGCGAGAAATGCTGCGCCGCAAGGATGCCAACTTCGAAGTCGTCGGTTTTATCGATGACGATCCCGCCAAGCAGCAGATGAGCATTCACGGCATTACCGTGCTCGGCATGGTTGACCAGCTTCCGGATCTTTGTCAAAAACACAGCATTGACGAGATCGCCATTGCGATTCCGTCGGCCACCCGCAAACAGCTTCGCCGCGTCGTTCAGGTTTGCCAGGGCACCAAGCTGCGTTTCAGCACCATTCCTTCGCTGACCGACATCGCCGCCGGCAAGCTGAAGGTGTCGCAGATGCGTGATGTTGATATCAACGACTTGCTCGGCCGCGAAGTCGTGCATCTGGATCTCGAGCAGATCGCCGCCTTTCTGACCGGCAAAGTCATCCTGGTCACCGGCGCCGGCGGTTCAATCGGTTCTGAAATGTGCCGTCAGGTCTGCGCCTTTAAGCCCAAACTTCTCCTGCTCGTGGAACAGGCTGAAAATCCGCTGTTCTTCATCGAAAACGAACTTCGCAAAAACCATCCGCAGGTTTCAATGGAAGCCGTCATTTGCGACATCACCGATAAGGTCCGCGTCGAGCAGGTTTTTGGCAAGTTTCGCCCCGATGTGGTTATCCACGCCGCCGCCCATAAACACGTGCCGCTGATGGAAAGCAATCCCGGCGAAGCGATCAAGAACAATGTCATCGGAACACGCACCATCGCCGACGCTGCCGATGCGTTCGGTGTCGGCCACTTTGTGATGATCAGCACGGACAAGGCCGTCAATCCCACCAGCATCATGGGCTCGACCAAGCGCATTGCCGAAATGTATATCCAGGACCTCAATTCCACCAGCAGCACGCATTTCGTGACGGTTCGTTTCGGCAACGTGCTCGGCTCCAATGGGTCGGTCGTGCCGATCTTCAAGCAGCAGATTGCCGACGGCGGTCCTGTCACGGTGACGCACCCTGAGATGACGCGCTACTTTATGACCATTCCCGAAGCGAGCCAGCTCGTGCTGCAGGCCGCCGCGATGGGCCAGGGCGGCGAGGTCTTTCTGCTGGATATGGGCGAGCCGGTCAAGATCGTTGACCTGGCCCGCGAATTGATCACGCTGAGCGGATTCCGTCCGGGCGAAGATATCGAGATCGAGTTTTCCGGCCTGCGTCCTGGCGAGAAGCTCTTTGAGGAGCTGTCCATCGTCGGCGAAGATAAAATTCCCACCAAGCACCCCAAGATCGCCATTTGGAAGACCCTTGCGAAAGACCGCGCCGCGCTGCACGCCGGCATCGAAAGGCTCATCGCCATCGTTCCGACGCAAGACCGTTCCGCCATCGTCAAGGGCATCAAGGAAATAGTGCCTACCTTCATCGGCAAGGATTGATCCCCGCAGCACGGGCATCTTGCCCGTGAATCGCAGTAAACAGCATCTTGTCGAGATCTGGTGATTAACGTCTATGTGGCCGCGAGCGTTTAGAGCCTGAAAATAAAAAAAGCCCGCTATCCAAGCGAGCTTTTTTATTTCTTCTCGGTCCTCCGGCTTAGTTTACGGACTGCTCCATGGGATGGGCCTTTTGGTATTCTTCGTTCATCCGAGTGGTCGTCACGTGCGTGTAGATCTGGGTCGTCGAAAGCGACTGATGGCCCAGCAGTTCCTGCACGCTCCGCAGGTCGGCGCCGTTGTTGAGCATGTGGGTGGCAAAGCTATGCCGCAGCGTATGCGGGCTGATCGATGGGTCCAGCCCCGCCTCGATCAGGTACTTATCCATCTTGCGCCGCACGCTCCGCGTACTGAGCCGTTTGCCGTGCTTGTTGGCGAACAGCACCTTGCTGTCAAAGGCCGAATCGCTGGCCATCCGCCGGTTGCGAAACTCGATATAGGTCTGGATCGACTGCAGCGCGCTGGTACCGATCGGGCAAAGCCGTTCCTTCTTGCCTTTGCCGCGCACATGGATCACTTCGCTCAGGAAATCCACGTCATCCATGTTCAAGCCCACCAGTTCGCTGACCCGCATGCCCGTGCTGTACAGCACCTCCAGGATCGCCCGGTCGCGCGACCCCAGCCAGGTATTGGCCGGCGGCGTATTCAGCAGACGCATCACCTGTTCATATTCCAGGAATTTGGGCAGTTTCTTTTCCTGCTTGGGCGTCTTGATCGTTGTCACCGGGTTGCTCGACAGGTAATTGCGCTTCACCAGGAACTTATAAAAGCTGCGAAGCGTCGCCAGCTTCCGCGCCGTCGTGGATTTTGAGTATTGGTGGCCTGCAAGCTCGGCCATGAAGCGCCGCACCGCATTGACATCGACCGCCAGGAGCAATTCGTCCAGGTGTACCTGTACGTCCGTCTGCGTGGCCGTTGCCGTCCCGCCCGTTTCCCACGGATGGCTTGGCTCCAGTGCCCCATTCTGTTCGTCCGCGCTGTGCTGCGTGATGTAGCTGACGAACTGCTCCAGGTCCGCGCCATAGCATTTGGCCGTATGATTGGAAAAATGTTTCTCGAATTTCAGGTAATTGATGAATTCTTGAATGACCCCTGAATTATCCATACTCATCCCTTCTACTTGGCTAAAGTCTCACAGGCTGATACGTGGCCCGTCAGTTTCATTCGTTCTGCAGATACGTCTGCATGGGATCGATCAGGTCCCGATAGAGCAGTTCATCGGCCTCATGGATCAGCGACTGCGTCAGCTTAAAACTCAAAACCGCCGCGTCGAACCAGTCAAAACTTGTTTGCCGATCCGTCGCCGCTGACACTAATGCATCCAGGAGCTGGCCTTCATGTCCCGGCGAATAACGGAAGATGAATTTTTCCGATCCTTTATTTAGAACAAGCTGTTTTTTGCTATCCATGAAACTGACTCAATCCAAAAACAATACTCTCATTGTTTTTTATCGGGCCCCAGCGAGATTTCTAAAGTCATTTCCCGTAAAAAAATGTGAAAACATTCGTAAATTGCGCACCCGGTTTCAACTATATCGACCGATAACTAAAAGGCCTTTACCGAAATAATGAATACGGATGAAATGATTAACTAAAAAAGGATTGAAATCTGTCGTTGATGAACCTGATTGGTATAGGACAGAATGGATTAGGGTTTATCGCGATAAATCCCGGCATTGTCATTTTGCCGTGAAATAGAAGGTCCCATTTTTTTCCTGGCAATCGATCTGTCCTGCATCCCTCAATTCGGCAAGCGCTTTTTCAACAGCCATAGGATGCATCCCCAGACCTCTGCACAGATCGTTCAGCGAACATGGCCGCCGTTTCAGCGTTTCCAGTATTGCTGCGCTGTCCGGCCGTTCGGTCGGGCTTTTCGTTTCTTTGTGATAATCCGCGATCACTTCTGCGTTGCTGCCGAGTTTGCGGGCAATCTCTTCGAGTTTATCGGACTCAACCCTGGCTGCCTCCGGGTGTACCACCGGCCGCACGCTGGTATTGACCTGCACCTTGTCCGGCCGGATCTTATCGATCCACTGTTTCAGGTCCTGGATCGACTGCTCATCCGTGTTTATGCCTTCACAGAAGAAGACCTCCAGCCACATCTGCCCCTTGTATTGGCGTCGAAACTGTACAAGTCCTTCCGCAAACGTGTAAAAATCGAGCCCCTCGTGTGGGAAATTGATTTTTGCGAAAACTTCCGGACTTCCGGCATCCAGAGATGGCAATACGACGTCTGCCTTACCGCAATCCTTCCTCACATCGGGCCGGCTCAGAAGGGTGCCATTGGTTATAATGGCGACCTGTATTTGTGTTATTGTGCGGATCTCGTCGATCAGCTTCCCTAGCCCTGCGTGGAGGGTCGGCTCACCCGACCCGCTAATCGTGATAAAATCGGCATCTAACCCTTCACTGATTATGAGCTTTAATTCATCTACAATGATGCCAATTGGAACATACTCACCTCGTTCCAGAACCTGCGGCGCATCCTTGCCCAGTTGGCAGTAAATGCAGTTCTGCGTACAGGTCTTTAGCGGCAGGAGGTCAACTCCGAGGCTTCGTCCCAGTCTCCTTGAAGGAACCGGTCCAAACAGATATTTATATTTTGCCCCCATGGTTTATCCGTTCTTATCTTTTCACCAATTCGAATATCTTTTTACAGGTCACGATCAGGTCTTTCACCACGCTCAGCGGCAGCATGCTGGCCGCATCGCAAAGAGCCGTTTCCGGCTGTGGATGGATCTCCATGAACACTGCGTTCGCTCCGGCGGCCACCGCCGCTTTCGCCAGCACCGGCGCAAGTTCCGGCGCCCCTGCGCTGGCGTTGCCCAGTCCGCCGGGCCGCTGTGTGCTGTGGGTTGCATCAAAAACAACCGGACACCCAAGCTTCTGCATCGCCGGAATGCTCGTCATGTCATTGACCAGCCGATTGTATCCAAAGAATGTTCCGCGTTCCGTCAGCAGGACCTTGTCGTTGCCGACCGCGTGCATCTTGCTGACGGCATTCTTCATCTCTTCCGGGCTGACAAACTGGCCTTTCTTGATATTCACCGGCTTGCCCGTGCGCCCGCACGCGACCAACAGGTCCGTCTGCCTGCACAAAAACGCAGGCACCTGCAGACAGTCCGCCACCTCGCCGACCGGTTCCGCCTGCGAGGTTTCGTGCACGTCCGTCAGGATCGGCAGGCCCGTCCTGCTTCGTACCCCATCCAGCACCTCCAGTCCCTTTGCCATTCCGGGCCCGCGAAAACTCTGAATACTCGTGCGGTTGGCCTTGTCAAAGCTGGCCTTGAAGATGCACTTGACGCCGGCCTCCTTTTGTATTTGCGCCAGGAACTCGGCGACTTCCAAACAAACGTCCTCATCCTCGATCACGCACGGCCCGGCGATTACAAAAAACTCGCCCTTTAGCCCAACCTTGATCTTACCAATCTCAAATGTGTTATCCATTGCTTACTCCGCAGTCCATACTGGCTTTGGACTTCCAGCGACTGTCTTGAAAATCAAGCGGTTTTTTCTAAATTTTGATTCCATTTCTGGTTGTTTCTGACCATCGCATTCAGGCTACAAATAAGTTTTCTCATCGTAGCCACCAAAGCGACCATCTTGCATTTTCCCAGACGAATCAGCCGGGTGTAATAGGCCTTCAATGCGGGATTGTGTCGCACGGCTACCAGTGTTGGCATAAATAGGCGGCTGCGAATATTTTTTCGACCTCCACCGGTCATTCGTTTGCCGCGGAAGGTGCCGCTGTCGCGCGCGATCGGAGCAACGCCAACAAGTGCAGCGATTTGCCGCCGGTTGAGCTGTCCCAATTCCGGCAGTTCGGTCACCAGCATATG